>DAMAFT010000660.1:0-2984 GCA_031995805.1 Massilia sp. | reverse complement strand
CAGCGACACCAGGCCGCGCGTCACGCGCGAGACGTCCAGCAGGTCGTCGACCAGGCTGGTCATGTGGTCGACCTGGCGCACGATGATCGAGCAGGTCTGGATGATCTGGGCATTGTCCGAGTGCAGCAGCTTGAGCAGGTGCGCGCCGGTGCTGATCGGCGCCAGCGGGTTGCGCAGCTCGTGCGCCAGCATCGCCAGGAACTCGTCCTTGCGCTGGTCGGCCGCGCGCAGTTCGCGCTCGGCCAGCGAGCGCGCCGTTTCCTTCTTCTGCAGCGATTCGGCCATGCGGTCCAGCGCCTGCGCGAGGTTGCCGATTTCTTCGTGGCCGTAGGCGATGCCGGAGCGCGCCTCGAGGTCGCCGGCGGCGATGCGCTCGGCCGTGTCCATCAGCTTGCGCACGCGCTGGACGACCAGGACGCCGCCCACCAGCCAGGCGGCCAGCAGGGCCAGCGCGGTGGTCGCGGCCAGGCCCAGCAGGGACATGATCTGGTCGTGGCGTGCGGCCGACAGGATGGTCTCGGTCGGGATGCCGATCGTGACCGTGTAGTCGGACAGCGCCGGCGCGCCCACGCGCGCGAAGGTGTGCAGGCGCTCGACGCCGTCGTCGCCGCGCACGGTGACGGCGCGCTGGCCGGCCGTCGCCATCGCTTCCAGCACGCCGGCGGACAGCCTGGTGCCGAAGAAGCGTTCCGGATCGGGGCGGCGCGAGATGACCGTGCCGCGCGCGTCGGTGGTGGCGAGCACCGAGCCGTGCGGCAGGTTGATGTCGTTGATGAAGGTGTCCAGGCTTTCCAGGTCCATCGCCGCGAACACCACGGCCAGCACCTTCCCGCCGCGGTCGATCACGGGGTAGGTGAGGTTGATCGTGTGCTTCTTGATCACGCGCCCGAACACGTAGTCGCCGGCGATGAAGCGGCGTTCCGAGATGGCGCGGCGGAAGTGGCTGCGGTCGCCCAGGTTGACGGGGTGCAGCAGGGGCACGGCGCTGCAGGTGACGTCGCCGTTCAGCTGGATCAGGCCGAAGTTGACGAAGCCTTCGTTGCGGTCGAGGACGTCCGACAGCAGCGAGGTGCACTTGGCGGTATCGCCCATCAGGTCGGGCACGCTGGCCAGGTCGACCAGGATCTGGCGCGCGCCTTCGAGCGACTGGGCTTCGTTGGCCGCGGCCATGCCGGTGAGGCGGCGCAGGTTTTCCTCGGACGCCTTGATGGCGTGCTCGCGCTCGCGGATCCCGGACAGGATCGTCATGACCGCGAGCGGCGTGATCGCCAGCGCCACCAGCAGCATGAGCCGGCTCCGGAGGCTGTTCAGCCGGAACCGGCTCAAACCTATCATCATCTTGCCTATTTTTCCTGCGCCCGTTCCATCCAGGCGTCTCCAAACTCGATAATCCTGCGAATGCCGTCGCGCAGCGTCGCCACGTCGTCCGAGATGTAGCCGAGGCGGATGAAGCCCGGCACCCCCAGCGCGTCGCCCGGCATCAGCGCGACCTTCCTTTCCTCGAGCAGCGCTTCGGAAAAGCCGATGCTGTCCATCGTCAGGCTGCGCACGTCCCCCCACAGGTAAGGACCGGAGGCCGGCGCATGCATGACGATCCAGGGCACCTCGGCGAACAGCCGCACCGCCAGGTCGCGGCGCGCGCGGTAGTCCGCCATCATCGCGTGCGGCGCGCCGGTGGCGAAGGCGACGACGGCCGCCACCTGCGACAGGTGCGGCGCGGCCGCGGTGATCGGCCCCTGCAGCGTCTGCATCGCCTCGACCACCACGGCGGGGGCGAGCGCGAAACCGACCCGCCAGCCCATCATGGCATAGCTCTGCGACGCCGAGAAGATCGTCACCACGCCGATCTCGCGCCAGTCGCACAGCGCGGCCAGGCTAACGTGTTCGCCCTCGAAGATCAGGTGCTCGTAGCTCTCGTCGACGATCACCCGCGCCCCGATGCGTTCCACCCACGCGCGTAAGTACTCCAGTTCCTGGCGAGTGTACACCTTGCCGGTCGGATTGTGCGGGTTATTGATGATGACGATGTCCGGCTCGCCCAGGCCATCCAGCAGGGCGGGCGTGATCGCCTCGGGCAGGTCGGCCAGGATCGGCCGGAGACCCAGGAGTTGTGAAGTGGCAACATAGGCGGGCCAGTGCGGCTTGAACACCAGCACCGCGTCGCCGGGGTCGCTCATCACGTACAGCGCCTGGTACAGCGCCTGCTTGGCGCCGTTGGTGACGATGATTTCCGACGTCGTCGCCTCGACACCGTTTTCCTTGCGCAGCTTGTCGGCCAGGCGCGCGCGCACGTCCAGGGCGCCGACCACGCTGGTATAGGGCATGGTGCGCTCGCGTTCGACGGCGCCGGCGACCGCGTCGAGCACCGGCTTGGGCGCGGGAAAGTGCGAGATGGCGATCGAGAAGTCGATCACCGGCTGGCCTTCGTTGCGCATGGTTTCGACGCGCCCGTGCATCGCCGTGGTGGCGAGGGGACGGGATGAAGCGATCCGAGCTGAAATTTTCATATTGTTGTCGTCGCAAAGAGGTGGCGGAAATGGCGCTTGCTTTGTTAATCCAGGGAAACACCGGATGTTGCTGGATTGTACTAAATTGCCAACTGTGTAGCGCACGCGTGACAGTTTTTCCGACTATCGCTGCGTGGATTTTACTTATGGGGCGGGCGCCGCGGTAGCCGTGTTTCTGGTACGGTGGGCCGCATGCACACTGCGGAAGCAAGGAGTCACATCATGCAGAATCCGATCGTACGCACCTTCATGCACGTGAGCGCGGCCGAGCAGGCGCGCACCGAACTGCTGGCGGCCGGCATCGCGGCCGACGACGTCGCCATCGACGTGCGCATCGACGAAACCGGGCCGGTGCAGGGCAATTTCGCCATCGGCGACGACCCGGCCGTCACCGGCAGCGACGCCTACAGCCACACCTTCGCCCCCACCGCCCAGGACGCGGTGCGCGATTGCCAGTTGACCGTCCATGCCGGCGAT
>DAMAFT010000659.1:0-2985 GCA_031995805.1 Massilia sp. | reverse complement strand
AGGCAATTTAGCCAGGCTGCATGCCCGGTAGTCGCGTACGTTTGTGTCTGGAAACAACGGAATGTGACAATGCCAGTGCAGTCGAGGCACCGAATGTTACGCTTGCGCACTCCACGCCGCCAGGTCCGCCGCCACCTCGGCGACGACGCCCTCCCAGTCGCCGGGGCGCTCCTGGCGGTACAGCCGCAGCACCTGCGGATACCAGGGCGAATCGCGGCGCCCTTCCATCCAGCGCCAGTCGGGATGCACCGCCGGCAGCAGCACCCAGCACGGGGTGCCGAGCGCGCCTGCGACGTGGGCCACGGCGGTATCGACGCAGATCACCAGGTCGAGCTGGGCGACGATGGCGGCCGTATCCGCGAAATCGGCGATGTCCGCGCCCAGGTCGGGCAGCGGCGCCGGCAACTGCGCCGCCGGATGCACGCCCGCCTCGCCATCCATGCCGCGCTGCAGGCTGAAGAAGGACACGCCCGGCAGCGCCAGCAGCGGCGCCAGGCAGGACAGGCCAGGCAGCGAGCGGTTGGCGTCGTTGACGTGGCCGCCGAAGCCGCGCCAGACCAGGCCCACGCGCGCACCGCCCGGCGCCGCCGCGTCGAGCCGCGGACGCCAGCGCCGGATACACGCGGGATCGGCGTGCAGGTATGGCAAGGTGGCGGGGATGGTCGCCAGCGTGGTGCCGGCATGCATGGGCAGGCTCAGCACCAGCACCCAGTAGTCGTGCGCCGGCAGGCTGGCCGCCTGCGACAGCGGCACCACTTGGTCGGCGCCGGCGGCGCCGCGCAGCAGCGGCACCAACGCATCCTGGCAGACGAAGGTGACGGTGCGCGCGCCGCGGTCTTTCAGCAGCGGCAGGTAGCGCACGAACTGCACCTGGTCGCCGAAGCCCTGCTCCGGCCAGACGACGATGGCGCGGCCCGCCAGGTCCTCGCCGCGCCACTGTGGAAACGGCAACGCCGGCCGCGCCGCGATGGGGCGCGCCAGGCGCGGATCGTGGCGCGCTTCCATCCACGGCCAGCCCTCCTCCAGGCGGCCCTGCGCCAGCAGCAGGAAGCCCAGGTTCCAGCGCGCTTCCGGATACCCCGGGTCCGCGGCGGCGGCGGCACGGTAGGCGGCTTCGGCTTCATCCGCCCGGGCGCTGCGCTGCAGCAGCGCGCCCAGGTTGTTCAGCGTCTTCGCGTAGCCGGGACGCAGCGCCAGCGCGCACCGGTAGGCCTGCTCGGCCTGCGCTTCGCGGTGCAGGTACTGGTAGGCGTTGCCGAGAGAATTCAGGACCTCGGGATCGGCCGGGCGCAGCGCGGCGCATGCCAGCAGCGCCGTTTCGGCATCGCCGTGGCGGCGCTGCTGCGTGTACAGCAGGCCCAGGTTATGCCAGGCGTCGGCATGGTCCGGACGCAGTGCCAGCGCCGCCCGGTAGTGGCCTTCGGCCGCATCCGCGCGGCCGGCGCCGGCGTACAGCACGGCGAGATTGTTGTGCAGTTCGGGGCTGTCGGGCCGCAGCGCCAGCGCGGCGCGGTAGCAGGCCTCGGCCTCGGGCCGGCGGCCGAGGCGCTGCAGGATGTCGGCGCGGCGCTGCCGCACGTCGGCGTCGCCCGGATCGAGTTCGGCGGCCGCGCCGAAACGACGCTCGGCCTCGTCCGGGCGGCCCAGGCGCTCCAGCACGACGCCCAGGTTGGCGCTGGCGCCGGCATGGCGGGGTTGCAGGACGAGCGTGCGCTCGTGCGCGGCCGCCGCGTCGGCGAATGCGCCGGCTTGCTGGAACAGCAGCGCGAGATTGTAGTGGGCATCGGCAAAGGCGGGCTGCAGTGCCAGCGCGCGCCGGTAGGCCGCTTCGGCCTCCGGACCGCGTCCCTGCTGTTGCAGCAGGATGCCCAGGTTGTTCCAGCTGGCCGCATGCGCGGGATCGCGCTGCAGCGCCAGCCGGCCGTAGCGCTCTGCCTCGGCCGGCCGGCCCAGCGCGCGGGCGCAGGCGGCGGCCAGGTTGAGCGCGTCGCGCGCGTGGGCGGCGGATGCCGCACCGTCCAGCAGGTCGGCCACGGCGTCGAGCGCGCGCGCAGGCTCGCCCTGCTGGAACAGGGCGACGGCGGCGGCGATGCGGCGGGAAGCGTCCATGGAACGGGGCGGTGGGGGCTAGGCCGGCATTGTCCCACAGGCGCCCGCCGCAAGGCGGGCGCGACGCCTTATTTCGCGGCCGGCGCCGGCATGGCCGACACATTCGAGCGGCCGATCGGCTGCTCCATATTGGCCAGGAACCAGGCCGTCGTCGCCATCACGGCGGCGTGGCGGCGCAGGTTGTCCGGGTCCACCTTGTCGAAGGTGTCGGCCGGCGTGTGGTGGTAATTGAAGTAGTCGGACGAATCGATCCACGGCTCGAAGCTCGGCACGCCGGAGTCCTCCAGCGCATGCAGGTCGCCGGCGCCGATCACGTCCTCGCGGCGCAGCGCCCCGGCGCCCATCGGCTGCAGCGCGGCCTGCAGCGGCGCGAGCAGCTTGGTCGATTGCAGGCCGATGCCGGCGCGCAGGCCGAACGGACGGCCGGAACCGTTGTCGTCCTCGTAGGCGGCGAAATGCTTTTCGGCCTGGGCCTTGTTGACGGCGTCGTAGGTGCGCCCGCCCCGGCCGCCGTTTTCCTCGTTCATCCACGCCACCACGCGGATGGTGCGGCGCGGACGGTAGTCGAGCTGCTTCAGGGTATGGATGACTTCCATCGCGCTGACCACGCCGCTGGCGTCGTCGTTGGCGCCGGTGGCCAGGTCCCAGGAATCGAGGTGGCCCGAGACCAGCACGATCTCGTCGGCCTTGTCGGTGCCGGGCCAGTCGGCGATCACGTTGAAGCTGTCGGCGTCCGGCAGCGTCTGCGGAGTCAAGGTCAGGTGCATCGTCACCGGGCCACGCCTGGCCAGGCGCGCGATCAGCATCGAATCCTCGATCGTGATGGGCGCGGCGGCCGCGCTGGTGCGCGCCGTCGGCGGCGCCGCCTACCGCATC
>DAMAFT010000658.1:0-2990 GCA_031995805.1 Massilia sp. | reverse complement strand
CTCGCGCCTGACCGGCGAGCAGCTGCGCAACCGCGTCATCACCGATACCTTCGAGCCGGGTTCGACGCTCAAGCCGTTCACCGTGGCGCTGGCGCTGGACAAGGGACTGATCAAACCGAGCACGCTGATCGACACCGGCAACGGCCGCTATTTCACCGGCGGCCACCCGATCCACGACACCCACCCGCATGGCGTCATCGACATCGGCACCATCATCCAGAAGTCGTCCAACATCGGCACGACCAAGATCTCGGAAATGCTGTCGTCGCAGGAGATGTGGGAGATGTTCACCAAGGTCGGCTTCGGCCAGGCCCCGCGCTACGGCTTCCCCGGCGCCACCGCCGGCCGTGTGCGCCCCTATAAATCGTGGCGCATCGTCGAGAAGGCCAATATGTCGTTCGGCCAGGGCATCTCGATGTCCTTGCTGCAGCTGGCGCACGCCTGGCTGATCTTCGCGCGCGAAGGCGACATCATCCCGCTGTCGTTCCAGAAGACCACCGAGAAGCCGGTCGGCCAGCAGATCATCTCGCCGAAGACAGCGGCCCAGATGCGCACCATGGTCGAATCCGTGGTCGGCCCGGGCGGCACGGCCTCGCTGGCCCAGGTGGCCGGCTACCGCGTGGGCGGCAAGACCGGCACCGCGCAGAAGGTCGTCAACGGCCGCTATTCGCAGACCCACTACATCGGCAACTTCGCCGGCATCGCGCCGATGTCGAACCCGCGCTTCGTGATCGCCGTGATGATCGACGACCCGACCGGTCCCCTGCACACCGGCGGCAGCGTGGCGGCGCCGACCTTCGCCAGGCTGGCCGCGAACGCGCTGCGGGCGGACAACGTACCGCCCGACTCGACGGTCACCGACATCATCATTCCGGAACATCCCCTCGAGGAGAGTAACTGATGGCTGAGAAGCCGAACGACATCCGCCAGTGGATCGAGGCCGCCGCACCGGGCGGCCGCCTCGTTTCCGACTCGCGCCGCGTGCAGCGCGGCGACGTCTTCCTCGCCTATCCGGGCGCGGCCGCCGACGGCCGCCGCTTCATCGGCGCCGCCGTCGAACGGGGCGCCGCGGCGGTCGTATACGACGGCGCCGGCTTCGCGTGGGACGAGGCCCTGGCGGTGCCGCACCTGGCCGTGGCCGGCCTGAAGGCGAACGCCGGCGCGATCGCCCATGCCTTCTACGGCAACCCGGACGCCGCCATGTTCACCGTCGGCGTGACCGGCACCAACGGCAAGACCTCGTGCGCCCTGTGGACCGCGCAGGCGCTGGCGCACCTCGGCGCGAGCGCCGGCGTGATCGGCACGCTGGGCGTCGGCCTGGTGCGCGGCGCCGGCGAACCCGAATTCGACGCCACCGGCTACACCACGCCGGACGCCGTGCTGCTGGCATCGGAACTGGACAGGCTGCGCGCGGCCGGCGCCGACGCGCTGGCCATCGAGGTGTCCTCGATCGGCCTGGTGGAAAACCGCACCGCGGGCATGCACTTCGACGTCGCCGTCTTCACCAACCTGACGCGCGACCACCTCGACTACCACGGCGACATGGCCAGCTACGAGGCCGCCAAGCTGCGGCTGTTCGCGTGGCCGGGCCTGAAGGCGGCGGTGGTCAACCTGGACGACCCGGCCGGCGTGCGCGTCGCCGCGCATGTGCGCACCAACTTCCCGCAGGTGGCCGTGACCGGCTACACGCTGCGCGACGCGGCCGCGGCGCCGGACATCGACGGCGTGGCCGTGCTGCGCGCCTCGCACCTGCGCAGCCGTCCGGCCGGCACCGAATTCCAGCTCGACTCGCCGTTCGGCAGCGCCCTGGCGCGCACGCGCCTGGTCGGCCACTTCAATGCCAGCAATGCGCTGGCGGTGCTGGGCGCGCTGCTCGCCAAGGGCATCGGACTGCGCGCCGCGCTGGACGCCATCGAGACCCTGCAGCCGGCCCCGGGCCGCATGCAGCAGGTCGGCGGCCAGGATGCGCCGATGGTCGTGATCGACTACGCGCACACGCCGGATGCGCTCGACAAGACGCTGGAAGCGCTGCGCCCGGTCGCGCGCGAGCGCGGCGGCCAGCTGTGGTGCGTGTTCGGCTGCGGCGGCGACCGCGACCCCGGCAAGCGCCCGCAGATGGGCCGCATCGCCCAGGCCGCCGACCACGTGGTCGTCACCAGCGACAACCCGCGCAGCGAGGAACCGCGCGCCATCATCGAGCAGATCCTGGCCGGCATGGACGGCAGCGCGAGCGCACGCGTGCAGGCGGTCGAGGACCGCGCCACCGCCATCCTGGCGGCCGTCAAGAACGCCGGCAAGCCGGACGTGATCCTGCTGGCCGGGAAGGGCCACGAGCCCTACCAGGAAATCAAGGGCCGCAGGATTCCGTTCTCCGACGCCGACCACGCCGCGCTGGCCCTGAGCGCGCGGCTCACGATGATGAGGACGGGCTGATGCGCGGCACGCTTGCACGACTGCTTCCGACCATCGACGGCGCCCGCCTCGCGGGCGATGACGTCGCGTTCGAGGGCGTCTCGACCGACAGCCGCACGGTGGCGCCGGGCGCCCTGTTCGTCGCGCTGCGCGGCGAGACCTTCGACGCCCACGACTTCCTCGACCAGGTCGCCGCGCGCGGCGTCGCGGCCGTGGTGGCCGAGCGCCTGCCCGAGGGCTTCCCGCTGCCGGCGCTGCTGGTGCCGGACACCCTCGTCGCGCTGGGCCGCATCGGCAACGCCTGGCGGCGCGGCTTCGCCATCCCCGTCATCGGCGTCACCGGCAGCAACGGCAAGACCACGGTCAAGGAAATGATCGCGGCGATCCTGGCCGCCGCCTTCGGCGAGGAAGCGCGCCTGGCCACGCAGGGCAACCTGAACAACGAGATCGGCGTGCCGCTGACCGTGCTGCGCCTCACCGCGGCGCATCGGGCCGCCGTGGTCGAACTGGGCATGAACCACACGGGCGAGATCGCGCGCCTGGCCGACATCGCGGCGCCGACGGTGGCGCTGGTGAAC
>DAMAFT010000657.1:0-2992 GCA_031995805.1 Massilia sp. | reverse complement strand
GTCAGGCCCATGAAGGTACCGGCCTGCGCGCCCAGGGCGGTGCCCAGGCGCGTGATTTCCGCCAGGCCGCGCGTGATCAGCGCGGCGCGCGCGTTCAGGCCCAGGCCCAGGCCGTCGGCCGCGCCGGTGGCGATCGCCAGGATGTTCTTGACCGCGCCGCCCACCTCGACGCCGACGAGGTCGTCGCAGGAATAGACGCGGATATTATTTCCGTGCACCAGCGCCACGACGCGCTCGCGCAATGCCTCGGAGGCCGACGCCACGGTCAGCGCGCACGGCAGGCCGCGCGCCACTTCCTGGGCGAAGGAGGGGCCGGACAGCGCCGCGCCGGGGACGTCGTCGCCCAGCACCTCGCGCACCACCTGGTGCGGCAGCAGGCCGGTGCCGTATTCGAACCCCTTGCACAGCCAGACGACGTTCGGGATCGCGCGGCCCTTGAGCTGTTCCAGCAGCGGGCGCAGGCCGGCCACCGGGCAGGCCAGGATCAGCAGCGGCTCCGCCGCGGCGCCGTCCACCCCGTGGGCGACAGGCGCGACATGGGCCACCGCGGCGTCCAGGTCGGCGCTCGTGCGCAGCGTGTCCGGGAACGGGAAGCCGGCCAGGTAGTCGACGTTGTCGCGGGCCGCCTCGAGGCGCGCCATCTGGTCGGGATTGCGGCCCCACAGCAGCACGTCGTGGCGGGCCGCCAGCGCGATGGCGACGGCAGTGCCCCAGGCGCCGGCGCCCAGGACGGTGATCGGTTGGGAGGATTTGACTTCTTGCATGGGTCTCCTGGCTCAGATGCCCCAGACCTCGCTGGCCTTGACGTAGCCGCCGATGCCGTCGCGGTGGCGCACGCGCACCCACGGCCCGGCGTCCGGGTCGACCAGTTCGAGCAGGACGTTCTTGTCGGCCGTCATGACGACGGGCGCATTGTCTTCCGGCGCGGCGCGTACCTTGGTGCCGGCCATGCGCACGATCACGTTGCGCTTCGCGGACAGGCCCCTGGCCTCGGTCCAGGCCATGTCGCCCGCGGCATCGCGCACCTTGACCCATTCGCCGTAGCTCAGCACCACCTCGACCGGCATGCCGCTGGGCGCCACGTACAAACGGGCGCCCTTGGCCGAAGGGGCGTCGTACAGCACGACGGGGCGCGCGCCGACGGTCTTGAAGTCGAAGGCGTGGGCCGCGCACGCGGACAGCGCCAGGATGGCGGCGGCAAGGAGACGGGAACGGCTGCGGATGAAGCGCATGGGTGGCCTTTGGGAAAACGTGTCGCGCCAAAAGGCAGAAGAAAAAGGCGTCCGGCCCCGCCCGGGCGGGGCGGCGCGGGACGCCTCGATGGGTATTACTGGACTGCCTGGGTGCCGGTGGCCTGCTCGGCCAGTGCCTGGCGGCGCTGCTGGTAGAACACTTCGAAGTTGATCTCGGCCAGGTGCACGGGCGGGAAGCCGGCACGGGTGATCACGTCGGCGATGTTCGAACGCAGGTACGGGTAGATGATGTTCGGGCAGCCGATGCCCAGCAGCGGATCCATCTGGTCGGCCGGGATGTTGCGTGCCTCGAAGATGCCAGCCTGCTTGCCTTCGACCAGGAAAGCGACCTTGTCCTTGACCTTGGCGGTCACGGTGATGGTGACGGTCGATTCGTAGATGCCATCGGCGATGCCTTCGGCGCCGACGTCCAGCGAGACCTCGATGGTCGGGGCTTCCTGCTCCAGGAAGATCGCCGGGGAATTCGGTTGTTCCAGCGACAGGTCTTTCAGGTAGACACGCTGGATTTGGAATACGGGTTGCAGGTTTTCGTCAGCCATGGAACGCTTTCGTTTAATTGTGTGAAGAACGACGAACCTGTCGTTCAAGATGCTTGAGTATCAAGGCATCGGCAATTGTATCAAAACCAATTCGGATGCAATAGCGTTGCCGCGTGCGCCGACGGGCGTGCCGGGCGACCCGGCAAGCCAGCGGGAGAGCCTGCGGGGAACCGTGTCCGGCTCCCTGGCGGGACTGGAAAATCAGGCCGCTTCGCCCTTCAGCAGCGGGTCCAGGCGGCCCTGCTGCTCGAGCGCGTACAGGTCGTCGAAGCCGCCCACGTGGGTGTCGCCCACGTAGATCTGCGGCACGGTGCGGCGGCCGGTGCGCTGCATCATGATGGCGCGCTGTTCCGGATCGAGGTCGATGCGGATGCGTTCGATGTCGCTGACACCCTTGGCTTCCAGCAGGCGCTCGGCGCGCACGCAGTAGGGGCAGCTTGCGGTGTGGTAGAGAACGACGTGGGCTGTCATAACGTAATCCTTTCGGTTTATTTGATCAGGGGCAGGCCGGCGGCCGTCCAGGCCGCGATGCCGCCTTCCAGGGTATAGATATCGTCGAACCCCGCCGCTTTCAACTGGCTGGCGGCCTTGGCGGCGCGATTGCCGCTCTGGTCGACGACGATCACGGTCTTGACCTTGGCCTTGTCCAGCTCCTTGATGCGGTTGGCCAGGTCCGCCAGCGGCATGTTCTTCGCGTCACGCAGGTGCCCGGCGGCGAATTCGTCGGTGCTGCGCACATCGACCACGGCGGTGCTCTTGCCGCGGTTGAGCATCTGGGTTGCCTGCGTCGGCGTGGCCTGGCGGCCGCGCGGGGCCAGCGACATCGCCAGCAGGGCGCCGCCCGACGCGACGGCGATGGCAACGGTAAAGAGATGGTCGAGGATGAAATTCACGAAGTTTCCGTTGGTTGAACTGAATTCCGGCATTATAAAATAGAAGTCGGATAGGGATTTCATGCACACTTTTTTATAGAAAAGACGCTTATGTACAAAATCGTATTCATGCGCCACGGCGAATCGACCTGGAACCTGGAAAACCGCTTCACCGGCTGGACCGATGTCGACCTGACCGAGAAGGGCATCGGCGAGGCGAAACTGGCGGGCCAGCTGCTGCGCGACGCCGGCTTCACCTTCGACCTGGCCTACACCTCGGTGCTCAAGCGCGCGATCCGCACCCTGTGGCTGGCGATGGACGAGATGG
>DAMAFT010000656.1:0-2998 GCA_031995805.1 Massilia sp. | reverse complement strand
GTTGAAGTTCTGCACCGTGACGTAGTTGTTGCCCGGGCTGTTGAGCACCATCGCCGAGCAGATTTCCTGGTTGCCGGCCGTGCACAGGTCGACTTCCTGCTGGATCGACAGGGTCGAGATCATGTCCTTGACCTTGATGTCGAAGTAGTCGAGCGAGACCGAGAAGCCCGGCGCCCAGCTCGGCTGGCTCAGCACGATGCCGAAGGAGTTGTTGCGTGCCGTTTCCGGGCGCAGGTTCGTGTTGCCCACGGTGCGCTGCTGGACGCTGATCGCGTTGCCCTGGTATTGCACCTGGTTGTTGACCACGACGGGCGCCGCGAACAGCTCCGACAGGTTCGGCGCGCGCACGTCCTTCGAGGTGACGGCGCGCAGGCGCAGGCCGTCGACCGGGGTCTTCCAGGTCGCGCCCAGCTTCCAGGTGCCGTTGCTGCCGGCCGTGCTGTACTTGGTCTGGCGGTCGGCGATGTTCAGGTTGGCCTCGCCCCAGGTGTCGGACTTGAGCACCGGCACGTTGAACTCGACGTAGGCTTCGCGCACGTTATAGGCGCCGTTGCCGTTGTGGTAGTTGCCCGCGTACCAGTTGTTGCCGACCGTGGCGTTCAGCGTCGGGTCGAGCGGATAGCCGGGGCCGGGCAGCGATTCCGGCGCGACGCCGGCGCCGTACGGGTCGCCCTGCACCGTGTACTTCTCGCGGCGGTATTCGGCGCCCGTGGCCATCGAGATAGGGCCGGCCCAGCCGTCGAACAGTTCGCCGTTGAAGTTGACGCTGGCCACGTCCTGGCTCTGCGTGGTGCGCTGGATCGGGCCGGCGGCCGGGGCCACGTAGCCCCAGGTGGCGGCGCTGACCGGATTGTTGCCGATGATGTTCAGCGGCACGCAGCCGTTGGCGCGCGCGGTCGCGTTGCGGCAGACGATGCTGCCGTCGGCCAGGCGCACGGCATCGATCGCGAAGTTGTAGCGGTTGTTCAGCGTGATGTCGTGGACGTTGATGTTGGTCGTGTTCTCGCCGTGCGTCGCATAGGCGTCGTACGACCAGTCGCGGCCGAACAGCGCGAACTTGCCGTCGGCGCCGACCACGAAGCGGCGCTGCGTGCGCGTCGGGTGCACGTTGATGTTGGCCGGGAAGACCGCGTTGGCCGTGCCGTACTGGAAGCTGGTGATGTTGTTGGCGGCGCAGGCGGCGGCGATCGACGGCGGCAGGAAGGCGTTGTCGCACTGGATCGTCAGATTGGCCTGCTTGGCCGCGCCCGGGTTCGGCGAGAAGTGCGAGGCCACCTGCGCCCAGTTGGCGGTGAAGTAGATCTCGTTGTCCTCGTCCAGGTCCCAGGACATGCGGGTATAGGCCACCTGCCGCTTGAAGTTCATCGCCAGGTTGGTGCCGGCGCCCACGCTGCCGGTCAGGTCGCCGCCGACGCAGAACGGGTTGACGCAGTTGGTGACCTGGCCGGTGCCGGTCGGCACGCCATTGGAACCGTACTGGAACTGGTACGGCACGCCGCCGGCGCCGAACGCGGTGCCCTGCAGCGGGCCGTTGGTGATCAGGCCGTACTTCGCATACTGGTATTGCTGGGCGTGGTCGATCACGCGGTATTCGGGACGGCCGTCGGTCGTCTGCGACAGCGGGCGGCGCTCGTACACCGTGTTGCGGTACCAGTCGCGCCCGCCGGCGCCGACTTCGCCGAAGCCCGGCGAATCGATGCCGTTTTCCTTGGAAAACTCGCCGCTGACCGTCACGTGCAGCCGGTCGTTCAGGAAGCCCTTGCCCCAGGCCGCCTGCAGGGTGCCGCTCTTGTCGTCGTCGTACTTGGTCTGGCCACCCTCGATGTTGGCCTTGAAGCCGGTGAACTTCTTGTCGGTGATGAAGTTGACGACGCCGCCAACCGCGTCCGAGCCGTACGACGCCGAGGCGCCGCCGGTGACCACGTCCACGCGTTTCACCAGCAGTTGCGGGAACTGGCTGACGTCGGTCACGCCGGTGACGTTGGCGCCCACCACGCGCTGGCCGTCCAGCAGGGTCAGCGTGCGGATCGGACCGAGGCCGCGCAGCGACAGCGAGGACAGGCCCTGGATGCCGCTGCTGGTGCTGTTGGTACTGGTGGTGCGGCCGGTGCTGCCCTGCAGGGCCGGCAGTTCGACCAGCGTGTTGAACAGGTTGGGCTTGGCCGATTTCTCGAGGTCGGCGCTGGTCAGGCTGGTGGTCGGCGTCGGCTGGGAGAAGCCGCGCGCGGCGATGCGCGAGCCGGAAATGCGCACCACGTTCGTGGCGACTTCCGTGGCCGGCGCGACCGTGACCGTGTCCGGCGCCGGCGGCTGTTGCGCCTGGGCGGCGGCCGGTGCCGTCGTGCTGTCCGCGGGTGGCGGGGCGGCGTCGGCCTGTTGCTGGGCGTAGGCCGAACCCAGCATGCAGCAGGCGCTGGCGACGGCGAGGTTGATCAGGGTCCTTGGTAATGCTGTACGCATGATGTCTCCGTTTCCGTTTTTATAGTGTGGCCGGCGTGCCCCCTCGGACGGTGGGAGGCTGCGCCTGGGATGCGACGCGGTGTTGCTGGTTGCTGCTTTACTCCGTCCGGTGTTCGTGTCCCCTGATGCTGGCGACCAGCTCGCCCGGGGGCTGCATGATGTCGAGGGTCAGCCCGGCCTCGCCGGCCTGCAGGGGTTCCAGGTCGCGCAGCTGGCTGTCCAGCAGCGAGGCCGGCATGTAGTGGCCGGCGCGGCTGCGCATGCGTTGTTCGATGAGTTCGCGCGGCCCGGCCAGGTGGGCGAAGCGCAGGCCGGGATCGGCCTCGCGCAGCAGGTCGCGGTAGCGGCGCTTGAGCGCCGAGCACGACACCACGATGCCGGTGCCGCCGTCGCGCGCCGCGCGGATGCGGGCGGCCAGCGCCTGCATCCAGCCGGCGCGTTCGGCGTCGTCGAGGGGAATCCCGGACGCCATATTGGCGACGCTGTCGCCGGGATGGAATTCGTCGCCTTAGATGAAGGGAACGCCCGTGGATTCGGC
>DAMAFT010000655.1:0-2999 GCA_031995805.1 Massilia sp. | reverse complement strand
GGCAAGGTCGCCGACGCCCTCAACCAGCGCGGCAGGTCGGTCATGGGCAGCCGCGTGCTGGTGCTGGGCATCGCGTACAAAAAGGACATCGAGGACATGCGCGAGTCGCCGTCGGTGGAACTGATGGAGATCCTGCGCGACAAGGGCGCCCACGTCGACTACGCCGACCCGCACGTGCCGGTGTTCCCGCGCATGCGCGAGCACCGCTTCGACCTGAAGAGCGTGGCGCTGACGCCGCAATCGATCGCCTCCTACGACCTGGTCCTGCTGGCGACGGCGCACAGCGCCTTCGACTACGACCTGGTGCGCGACTACGCCGCGCTGATCGTCGACACGCGCGGCGTCTATCCGGCCCTGCCGAACGTCGTCAAGGCCTGAGGAGACGCCATGCGCCACTATCCCGCCCCCATCACGGGCCGCAAGATCCGTTTCGCGCTGGTCGGCTGCGGCCGCATCGCCGCCAACCATCTCGAGGCGCTGCGCCGCCACCACGAGCGCGCCGAGCTGGCCGGCGTATGCGACATCGACCCGCGCGCGCTCGACCGCGCCGTGGGTGCGACCGGCGCCGCCGGCTACGCCAGCCTGGACGCCATGCTGCGCGCCTGCGATGCCGACGCCGTCGTCGTCACCACGCCGTCCGGCCTGCATGCCGAGCAGGCCGTGCGCATCGCCGCCGCGGGCCGCCACGTGGTCACCGAAAAACCCATGGCCACGCGCTGGGAAGACGGCAAGCGCATGGTCGCCGCCGCCGACGCCGCCGGCGTGCGCCTGTTCGTCGTCAAGCAGAACCGCCGCAACGCGACGCTGCAGCTGCTCAAGCGCGCCGTCGAGAAAAAACGCTTCGGACGCATCTACATGGTCAACCTGAACGTGTTCTGGACCCGCCCGCCCGAGTACTACGACAGCGCCAGGTGGCGCGGTACCTGGGAATTCGACGGCGGCGCCTTCATGAACCAGGCCAGCCACTACGTCGACCTGGTCGACTGGATCGTCGGCCCGGTCGAGAGCCTGCAGGCCTACACGGCCACGCTGGCGCGCGACATCGAGGTCGAGGACACCGGCGTGATCAGCCTGCGCTGGCGCAACGGCGCGCTGGGTTCGATGAACGTCACCATGCTCACCTATCCGCGCAATATGGAAGGATCGATCACCGTACTCGGCGAGCACGGCACGGTGCGCATCGGCGGCGTCGCCGTCAACGAGATCCAGCAGTGGGAGTTCGCGCGTCCCGACCCCGACGACGCGCTGGTCGCCGACGCCAGCTACCGCACCACCTCGGTCTACGGCTTCGGCCACCCGCTGTACTACGACAACGTCATCCAGGTGCTGCGCGGCGAGGCGGAACCCGAGACGGACGGGCGCGAAGGCCTGAAGTCGCTCGAAGTGCTGGTCGCCGCCTACCGCTCGGCGCGCGACGGCCGCCGCGTGGCCCTGCCGCTGGAGTACTGACCATGGACGCCACCCTGCGCAACACGGAGGGCGCCACCGACGCCGCCACGGCCGTCCACCCCGATGCGACGGTCCACCCCAGCGCCATCGTCGACGCCGGCGCCGCGCTCGGCGCCGGCACCCGGGTCTGGCACTTCGCCCACGTCTGCGGCGGGGCCCGCATCGGCGCCGGCTGCTCGCTCGGCCAGAACGTCTTCGTCGGCAACGACGTCGTCATCGGCGCCGGCGTCAAGATCCAGAACAACGTCTCCGTCTACGATGCCGTGACGCTCGAGGACGAGGTGTTCTGCGGGCCGAGCATGGTGTTCACCAACGTCTACAACCCGCGCGCCGGCATCGTGCGCAAGGACGCGTACCGGCGCACGCTGGTGCGGCGGGGCGCCAGCATCGGCGCCAACGCCACCATCGTCTGCGGCGTCACCGTCGGCCGCTGGGCTTTCGTCGGCGCCGGCGCCGTCGTCAAGGCCGACGTCCCCGACTTCGCGCTGGTGGCCGGAGTGCCGGCGCGCCAGCTCGGCTGGATCAGCCGCTTCGGCGAGCGCCTGCCGCTGCCGCGCAGCGGCGACGCCGAGGCACGCTGCCCGCATACCGGCGAACGTTACGTGCTGTCCGGCGGCACCTGCACGCTGCATCCCGCAACCGACGCATCCTGATCCCCACTTCCACACCACCTACACCACCATGGAATTCATCGACCTCAAGTCCCAGTACCAGGCGGCGCGCGACACCATCGACGCGCGCATCCATACCGTGCTCGACCATGGCCAGTACATCCTGGGGCCGGAAGTCACCGAGCTCGAGGCGCGCCTGGCCGAGTACACCGGCGCGCGCCACTGCGTCACCGTCGCATCGGGCACGGAAGCGCTGCTGATCGCGCTGATGGCGCTGGGCATCCGGCCCGGCGACGAGGTGATCACCACGCCGTTCACCTTCATCGCCCCGGCCGAGGTCATCGCGCTGCTCGGCGCGACGCCTGTCTTCGTCGACGTCGATCCGGCCACCTGCAACCTCGATCCCGCCCTGGTCGAGGCCAGCATCACGCCACGCACCCGCGCCATCTTGCCGGTATCGCTGTACGGCCTGCCGGCCGACATGGACGCGATCCGCGCGATCGCCGCGCGCCACGGCCTGGCCGGCGTGGAAGACGGCGCCCAGAGCTTCGGCGCCACCTGCGGCGGACGGCGCAGCGGCAACCTGTCGACGATCGGCTGCACCAGCTTCTTCCCCAGCAAGCCGCTGGGCTGCTACGGCGACGGCGGTGCCCTGTTCACCAGCGACGACGTCCTGGCGCGCGCCATGCGCGAGATCCGCGTGCACGGCCAGAGCCGGCGCTACGTGCACACCCGCATCGGGGTCGGCGGCCGCATGGACACGCTGCAGTGCGCCGTCGTGCTGGCCAAGCTCGGCCTGTTCGACTGGGAACTGGCGCAGCGCCGCCGCGCCGCCGCCACCTACGACGCGCTGCTGGCCGGCCACGTGCGCCTGCTCGCGCGGCCCGCCGGGCGCGACGGCGTGTACGCCCAGTACACGGTGCTGGTGGACGAACGCGA
>DAMAFT010000654.1:0-3016 GCA_031995805.1 Massilia sp. | reverse complement strand
CTCGATGCGCGAGAAGTCGAGCAGCGAATTCACCAGCTTCAACAAGCGCAGCGCATTCCGGTGGGTGACGTCGATGCGCCGCCGCTGGGCCGGGCCGAGCGGGTCGTCGCGGCTGGCCAGGGCATCGTCGAGCGGTCCCAGGATCAGCGTCAGCGGCGTGCGGAACTCGTGCGAGACGTTGGAGAAGAACGCGGTCTTGGCGCGGTCGATCTGCGCCAGTTCCTCGGCGCGGCGCTGTTCCTTTTCGTAGGCGACCACGTTGCCGACCGCGGTATTCACGGCGGCGCCCAGCAGTTCGTAGAAGTGCAGGTAGTCGGCATCCAGCGCGCGCGCCGCGCTGACGCCGGCCACGACGAAGCCGAACAATTCCTGCTGGCCCGGCACCGTCACCGGCAGCACCATCGCTGCATCGGGCGGGGCGTCGTAGGGGCCGCACTTGACGCCGTGGAAGTGCGGCGCCAGGCCGTCGATGCGCTGCGCCGCGCGCGCCCGCGCCGTGCGCGCGAACGGCCACAGGCTGTCGTCCAGGTGCGCCTCTGCCGGCCCCAGGCCGGAGCCGGCAGCGAGGCCGGCGCTGCTGCGCAGCACCAGCTTGCCGCTGTCGTGGTCGATCTGGTACAGCAGCACGAACGGCAGGTCGAGCGCCAGGTTCGCGTATTGCGCCTCGATGTCGCGCCCGATGTCCTGCACCGCGTGCGCATCGGCGATGGCCGCGCTCAGGTCGCGCAGGCACTGGGTGCGGCGCGCGCTGAGCACCGCCGCGGTGGCTTCCGAGATCGGGTGGAAGATCCCGCCCACCTCGCCCGACTCGTCCCGGATCGGCGAGAACGAGAACGTCATGAAGGCTTCCTCGAGGTAGCCGTAGCGGTCGAGGAACATGCGCTGGTCGCGGATGTAAGTGCCTTCGCCCTGGTGGGCGCGGTCGAACTTGTCGCCCACCACGGGCAGGGCACTGGCCCAGACTTCCTTGAATGCGCCGCCCATCGACTGCGGGTGCAGGTCGCCGCAGATGGGACGGTAGGCGTCGTTGTAGATCTGGATGTCGTCCGGTCCCCAGGCGATCAGGATCGGGAAGGTGGAGGACAGGCACAGGCTGACCGACGTGCGCAGGCTCTGCGGCCACGCCGCGGGCGGCCCGAGCGGCGTCTTCGACCAGTCCATGGTGCGGATCAGGGCGCCCATCTCGCCGCCGCCGGCAAGCCAGCTCAGGTCGTCGGTCACGGCAGGTGGTAGGCTGGCAGGGGGCATTGGGGCAGGATTCAAGGAAATTGATGGCGATTGCTACGATATTCTAAGCCAGGTATGAAAAAAATTGCGTAATTTACAAATTGGCGCGCGGCCGGGGCCACCGAATATACACGCCATGCTTGCCTCGGGCGCCTGCACGACGGCGGGATTTTTTTGGCACGGATGAGGTCTCAGCAATACCCAACCCACAGGAGAACGATCATGGCGTATGTCGATGGTTTTGTGATTCCGGTTCCCAAGGCAAGGCTCGACGACTACAAGGACATGTCCAGGAAGGCCGGTGCGCTCTGGCGCGAACTGGGCGCGCGCGAATTCCGCGAATGCGTCGGCGACGACGTCAAGCCCGGCAAGCTGACATCCTTCCCCCAGAGCGTCGATTTGCAGGACGGCGAAGTGGTGGTGTTTTCCTGGATCGTCTACGAGTCGCGCGCGCAGCGCGACGAGATCAACGAGAAGATCATGCAGGATCCGCGCATGGCCGCATTCATGAAATCCGAAAACCTGCCGTTCGACGGCAAGCGCATGATCTACGGCGGGTTCGAGGTGATGGTGCACCTGTAGTCAGTCGCGGCGCGCGCGCCGCGGGCCGGAACGGGACGCGACGTACAGCGCACACGGCAGGCCGGCCAGCAGGGCCAGCCAGGGGAAGCCGGCGATCACGTTGGCCAGCGCCAGCACCGACAGGCTGGCCAGCGCGAACACGCCGGCGAAAGCGAGGCGCCGTGTCCACTTGCCGGCCGTTGCAGGCGCTAAGGTAGCGTCCGGCGGCGTCGCCAATGCGGGCTGTGCGGTGCCGCTTTCCTCGCTCTCCGGGAGTGCCGGCCGTGGCGGTTCGAAGGCGTGCGTGCGCCTGGCCGCCGGCTGGCCGCATTCGTTGGCGCAGCGCAGCAGCAGCTCGGTCATCCATTCATCCAGGCGCCGGCCCCAGTCGTCCACTTGCGCCGCTCCGGCGACGTCCAGGTTCTGGTAATAACTGTTCTCGTTCTTCGGATGGGTGTCGTTGGCGAAGGTGGCCTGTTCCCGGGCGAGCGTCGCCACCAGCCGGTGCGCCAGCCGGCTGCCGGCGCCGTCCGGAAACAGCGGCAGCCGCGCCCACGACGACTGTTCCGGCGCGGCGTGGAAGAACGGCCCCGCCGCCCCGGGCGCAGGCATGGCGATGTCGAGGTCGGCGGCAATGGCGGCGGCCAGCGCCTTCCAGTCCGTGCCCGGCACGTCCAGCCTGCCCTGCACCGTTGCCCCGCACCAGTAAGCGTCGACGTCTCCCCCATGGCTGGCGGCATGCGGGAATACCGGAATGCCATGCGGCGCGTCCTCGGCCAGCAATGGATGCTCCAGCCAGGCGGCGTGTTCCGTCCCGGCCGTCCAGGCCTGGTGGGCATCGGCAAAATGCGCGACGATCGCCAGGCCGCCGGCGTGCGCGATGCGCGGTTCGTCCGCGTGCAATGCTGCGGCGCGATGCAGCGTCAGGCGCACCGCGCCCGATTTCGCGAGGATCTGCAGCCACAGCGTGAAATCGTCGGCCAGCAGGGCGTTATCGGCCGTCGCACGGAACTGCTGGCGCGCATCCCGGAAGATACTGTGGCGATGCCAGTCCTCCAGCGACAGCTCGCCGCGCAGGAACCGGGTGCCGTAGCCGACCAGGGCGACCTGGCGCAGGAGCGTTGCGGAACTCAAGGCTTCTTCTCATGGACCGGCAAGAAAAACGCCCTGCGAACGGGGGCTCGCAGGGCGCTGTCGGGAACGTCGCGTTCGAGGCGCACTCAGAACG
>DAMAFT010000653.1:0-3017 GCA_031995805.1 Massilia sp. | reverse complement strand
ACCATCGGGTACTCGGCCATGCGCGCGAACCCGTACAGGCGCGCCTGCGCGCCGTGGCCGACCGCGAACGTGCCCTTGGGGGCGTGCGCCGGCAGGGCGCCGAAGGCGGGCGTGGCCGCCACGTCGCGGCCGATGCCGTTTTCCCGGAACGGGCTGGCCAGCAACTGGGTGCCGTCGTCCAGCGCCAGCACGATCTCGCCGTCGTGGCCGATGTCGAGCTGGCGGTAGACCTGGTGGAAGAAGTCGATCTTGATGGTCGCCAGCGCAACCCCGGCGAAACTGCCGTCGGCGCGCTCGATGCGGCGCGAGACGGGGATCACCCAGGCGCCGCTGGTGCGGCCCACGATGGGAGCGCCGACGTGGGGCGCGCGGCCTGCGTGGTCGCGGTGGTACTGGAAATAGGGGCGGTCCGCATTGTTCCGCCCCTCGTACGACCGGTTGCCGGAATTGACGATCCAGCGGCCGGCAGCGTCGTAGATGAACAGGCCCTGCAGCGCCGGCGTGTCCGCCAGGTGCTTGGCCATCACGGTGCGCAGGCGCATGGCCGGCAGCTCGCCCATGCCGTCGGTCTCGATGCGGTCGATCATGCCGACCAGGATCGTGTCGGCCATCTTGACGGCCGTATGGGCCTGGTCGGCCAGCGCCTGGGCCGTGTTGGCCGTGGAGACGGTGGCGTTCGCCAGCAGCATGCGGCGCGCGCTCAGGCTGCTCCACACGAGCATGGCGACCAGTGCCAGGTTGGCCAGCACGACGAGGGCGATGGTGACTGGGATGAGCGGACGCTGCCGCCGGCGCAGGGTGGATACCTGGTCGGCGGTCGGGGCGGCGCACATCTCGTCGTGCACCACGGCTGTTGCTCCCTTTCGAATCAACCGACGTCTCCGCGTATGAGTTTGCCGGCGGAGGCACCGTCGGTCGTGAATGTCATCCGTCAGTTTACAAGAAAGCCGTTGTCTGCAGGAAACTATCTGGGCATTCCAATATATTTCCGCGCGTAAATCTGCAGTATGTACAACACTTGCACGGTTGTGAGCGCTAACAGTAGCGTGGCGGACAGCGCCGGCCGGATTACTCGCGTTCCTCGGTGCGCGGCGCCAGCGTGGCGTCGTCGTCGAACGGCCAGCCGGTCGGCGGCTCGACGCGGCGCTGGAACTCGTGCGGCATCACGATGGGGACCTGCAGGCACACGCTCTGCGTGGGCAGCACTTCCATCCAGTCGCGCACCAGTTCCTTGTAGGCGATGCCGACGGGACGGATCTTGCGGTCCAGGTCGAACAGGCCGAGGGCGTTGACGTTGCCGTTGTCCTCGCGCAGCGCCGTGTCCCAATCGACCTGGTCGGTCAGCGAGTACCAGGTGAAACCGACCAGGGGCACGCCGTTGTTGCGGACCCTCAGCACATTGGCCCATTCCTTGCGCAGCCAGTGCACGGCTTCGTCGCCGCGCGGTCCCTCGGCGAGATTGGTTTCCGTGTGCATCACGGGCAGGCGATAGCGGTTGTAGTACTGGTGGGTGATGACGGCGTAGCCGAAGATCTCGCCGGCGGCGCGCGTCAGGCCGTCGGCCGAGACGTAGTGCTCGTTGGTCTGGTAATAATCGTTGCCCATGATGCAGTGGTGCTTCAGATTATTGTGCAGGAAGAAGTGGTACTCGTCGCGCGTCATGCCGTTGTCCAGCATGTACTCGTACATCTCGGAATCCACGCGGCGGCCGAAGTTCAGGTCCAGCGACAGGAAACGGCGCGCGTTGTACAGTTCGGCGGGGCCGATCGCGGCCGGGCTCTCGGCATGGAAGTACTCGGTCGATTCGCTCTGCACGAACAGGGCGTCCGGGCGCACCTGCAGGATGGCATGCATGGCCAGGATATTGGCCTTGACGATGTGCTTGGTCGCCGTGATGAAGCTGCGGTCGGTCGTCATCTGCTCGTTCCACCAGCCGTACAAGGCCGAGAACAGCGCGCAGATCGACATCTCGTTGATGGGCGTGTACAACTGCAGCCACGGGAAGCGGCGCGCGAACGCGCCGGCATAGCCGGCGAACAGCTCGGGGAAATCCGGGTTCTGGAAATTGCCGATCCAGTCCGGCACGCCGAAGTGGCACAGGTCGACGATCGCGGCGATGTTGCGCTGGCGTAGGTCGTTGAAGACGAGGTCGGCGAATTCCCAGTCGTAGCGGTCGGGGCCCAGCCAGGTGCGGTGCAGCGGCGCGCCGTAGCGCAATACCTTCAGTCCCAGTTCCTGCACCAGGTCGAAATCGGTGCGCCAATGACGGTAGTGGCCGCATTTCTCCATCTCGTCCATGCGCACCCGTCCATTCTGGATGGTGGGGATGCTGTTTTCGATCCCTGTCGCGAAGATGAATCCTGGAGACAACATTCGAACTCCTTGCCGATCGCCTGCAGCCATTGTAGCGGGGGAGGCGCGGCAGCGTCCCGAACCGTGCGTGCCCAAGCGTGCGCACGGGCGTTGGTGCCGCGTGTAAGCTATGCTATCGATCAGGCAATATTTTCTTCTGGTCATCATCCATCCAACCCATCCACCGATTCCTCGCCCAGCATGTCCACCGTTTCCGCGGCCCGTGCCGCCCCATCCATGGACCCGTCCCAGCGCCGCCTGATGGGAGGATTGCTGGTGTCCGCGTTGCTGCACGCCTTGTTACTGTCGCTGCAGTTCGGTATTCCCGGACTGCGCCCCGGGGACGGCGCGCCGCTGTCGGTGCGCCTGGGGCCGCCGGCGGCGCCGGCGCTGTTGCCGCCGCAGCCGCGATCTCAGCCGGAACTTCAGCCGCAACCTCAGCCGCAAGCCGTACCGCCGCTGCCGGTCGCGCCGCCGGCATCGCCGGCGCCTGCCGCTGCCGTTGCCACCGCTGTTGCCACTGCGCCTGCTCCTGCGCCCATCGTGCCGGCGCCGGCGATCCCCGCGCCGGCGCCGCGCCACGGGTTCACGCTGCGCGATCCGGCGCCGCCCGCGCCGGTCCCGCAGGCGCCGGCACCGCCGGCACCCGCGGCGCCTGCGCAGCG
>DAMAFT010000652.1:0-3021 GCA_031995805.1 Massilia sp. | reverse complement strand
TGTGGGAAGCGGCGGCCGGCTACGGCCGCCCGGTCGCGGAGATCGCCGCCGGCTTCGATTCGGTCTACGTGTCGCTGTACAAGGGCATCGGCGGCCTGGGCGGCGCGATGCTGCTGGGGACGGAGGCGTTCGTCGCGCGCGCCGCCCGCTGGTTCGCGCGCCAGGGCGGCCGGCTGGTGCATCAGTCGCCGTACGTGGCGGCCGCCGCCATGCAGTTCGACGCGCGCCTGGCCGCCATGCCCGACTATTTCCGCCGCACGCAATTCCTGTACGCGGTGCTGGGCGAGCACCCGGTCCTGAAAGTCAATCCGGCACGGCCGCAGGCCAATATGCTGCACGTCCACCTGCCGGTGGGGCGCGAACGCGCGCTCGAGATCCGGCGCGAGATCGCGCGCGAGCACGGCACATGGATCTTCTACCGCGTCAACCACGGCGTGCTGCCGGACACCGCGTACTTCGAGCTGTACGTGGGCGACAACCTGCTCGACATGCCCGATGGCCGCGTGCGCGAGGCGGTGGCCGCCCTGGCCCGGGCGATCGGGTAGAATGCGCGTTTGTCATTGCCACTAGATTCCACCCGATGCGCCAATACCTCGACCTGATGCGCCACGTGCTCGAGCACGGCGCCGTGAAGACCGACCGCACCGGCACCGGCACGCGTTCCGTGTTCGGCTACCAGATGCGCTTCGACCTGCAGCAGGGCTTCCCGCTGGTCACGACCAAGAAGGTCCACCTGAAATCGATCATCCACGAGCTGATCTGGTTCCTGGCCGGTTCCACCAACATCGCCTACCTGAAGGAGAACGGCGTCTCGATCTGGGACGAGTGGGCCGACGCGAACGGCGAGCTGGGTCCGATCTACGGCTACCAGTGGCGCAACTGGCCCGCACCGTCGGGCCAGCACATCGACCAGATCGCCCAGGTGCTGGACCAGGTCAGGCACAGCCCGGACTCGCGCCGGATGATCGTCTCCGCCTGGAACGTGGCCGACATCCCGCAGATGAAGCTGCCGCCCTGCCATGCCTTGTTCCAGTTCTACGTGGCCGACGGCAAGCTGTCCTGCCAGCTGTACCAGCGCAGCGCCGACATCTTCCTGGGCGTGCCCTTCAACATCGCCTCGTACGCGATCCTGACCCACATGATGGCGCAGCAGGCGGGCCTGGAGGTGGGCGACTTCGTCTGGACCGGCGGCGACTGCCACCTGTATGCGAACCACCTGGAGCAGGTGCAGCTGCAGCTGTCGCGCGAGGAGCGCCCGCTGCCCGGGCTCGTCATCAGGCGCAAGCCCGATTCGCTGTTCGACTACAGGTTCGAGGACTTCGAGGTCGCCGGCTACGATCCGCATCCGGGCATCAAGGCGCCGGTGGCGGTCTGAGGCAGGCATTTCGAGGAGAATCCCCATGACCCAGCACCTGACCCTCGTCGTCGCCATGGATGCCCGGCGCGGCATCGGCATCGACAACCAGCTCCCGTGGTACCTGCCCGAGGACCTGGCGCACTTCAAGCGCGTCACCCTCGGCCGCCCGATCATCATGGGCCGCAAGACCTTCGATTCGATCGGCCGGGCGCTGCCGGGCCGCAGGAACATCGTCGTCACGCACAACCGCGGCTGGCGCCACGAGGGCGTCGACGTCGTCCACTCGCTGCAGGAAGCGGTGGCGCTGGCGGGTGGCGACGGCGCCAGCATCATCGGCGGCGCCCAGGTCTTCGCCGAGGCGCTGGACCTGGCCGACCGCATGGTCGTCACCCACATCGACAGGACCTACGAGTGCGATACCTTCTTCCCGGAGATCGACACCGCGCGCTGGACGGCCGTGTCGAGCGCGCCGCAGCGCTCGCAGGCCGGGGACGTCGAGTTTTCCTTCGTGACCTACGATCGGGTGAAGTGACCGTGGCCGCCGCGCGCGGCCGCGCGGCGTTCCCGGAACTGGCGCTGCAGCACCTCGTGGCGGTGGCGGAAGAAGCGCGAGATGAACCACGCCACGATGCGCGTGGCGAAGCGCGGCGTGAATTCCAGCGTGTCGACCACCCGGGTGCCGTCGGCCGCGGGCACGATGGCGCGCTCGTGGCGCCAGGCCTTCATCGACAGCAGCGGCGACTGCTCGACGAAGCGCCGGCCCGGCTCGACCTCGACGAAGGTCAGGCGCGACAGGTCGACCGGCACCAGGCCGAACAGCAGGAACTTGCAATTGCCGAGCGGCTTGCCCAGGCTGCCCTGGTCTTGCGGCACCTCGTTCATGCCTTTCGGAAAATCGAGCTTCAGCACCGGCGCCATCTCGGCGTCGACGCCGCGCACGGACATGCTCCAGTTCCAGAGTTCCCCGGGCGGCCGGGGCAACGTGCTTTCGAATGTGACGCGCACCGTGTCCATGACGGCCCTCCTCGATCGGACTGCACCGCAAGCAGGCGGTCCGGTCAATGTAACGCCGGCCGCGCCCGCCTTCCGTTATGCCCTTAACATAATCCGGCGGCGCGTGCGCTGTCATCGCGCTTACACAAGAGTGCGCCACAATATCGGGCATCTGGTTAACCTGACAAAAAATTTTGCACGGGATCAGGCAAATTCTGCGAAAATCCGCTTCTCTTTTTTCCCCGGTGCCGTGCCCGGCCAGTGCCCCCTCCCCGGACGCTGGCGTGCACGGCGCTTCGCTTTGGAGCTGTCCATGAAATTTCGTTTCCCCATCGTCATCATCGACGAGGATTTCCGTTCCGAGAACACGTCCGGCCTCGGCATCCGCGCGCTTGCCGCCGCGATGGAAAAAGAAGGCATGGAAGTGCTGGGCCTGACCAGCTACGGCGACCTGTCCCAGTTCGCCCAGCAGCAGTCGCGCGCCTCGGCCTTCGTGCTGTCGATCGACGACGAGGAATTCGGCGGCGGCACCCATGAGGAAACCGAATTCGCGCTGACCAGCCTGCGCGCCTTCGTGCAGGAGATCCGCCACAAGAACTCGGACATCCCGATCTACATCTACGGCGAGACCCGCACCAGCCGCCACATCCCGAACGACATCCTGAAGGAGC
>DAMAFT010000651.1:0-3022 GCA_031995805.1 Massilia sp. | reverse complement strand
CAGCAGATCGAGAAGCTGTACACCGACATCGGCCAGGAATTCGGCGTCCAGACGGCCTACCACAACGCCGACATGTCGAAGCCCGAGCAGATCGAAGCCATGATGCGCTTCGCCGCCGACAAGTTCGGCGGCGTCGACGTCCTGGTCAACAATGCCGGCATCCAGTACGTGGCCAACGTCGAGGACTTCCCGGTCGAGAAATGGGACGCCATCATCGCCATCAACCTCACCTCCGCCTTCCACACCAGCCGCCTGGCCCTGCCGTACATGAAGCAGAAGAACTGGGGGCGCATCATCAACCTGGCCTCGGCCCACGGCCTGGTCGCATCAAGCCAGAAGTCGGCCTACGTGGCGGCCAAGCACGGCCTGGTCGGCCTGACCAAGTCGACGGCGCTGGAAACCGCCGCCACCGGCGTCACCGCCAACGCCATCTGCCCGGGCTGGGTGCTGACCCCGCTGGTCCAGAAGCAGGTCGACGACCGCGCCGCGCGCGAAGGCATCAGCAACGAGCAGGCCAAGAAGAACCTGCTGCTGGAAAAGCAGCCGTCCGGCGAATTCGTCACGCCCGAGGAACTGGGCGCGCTGGCCGTGTTCTTCTGCAGCCCGGCCGCGAACCAGGTACGCGGCGTGGCCTGGAACATGGACGGCGGCTGGGTGGCGCAGTAATAGCGCGTCGCGCGCGCACGCGGCCGGCGGCGCCGCGCCGCCTGGTCTACAATGCGCCGATGAACGAAGACGATTCCCTCCACGTCCCCGGCCTGGCCGACGCCTGCGCCGAACTCGCCCACGTCGTGCTGGCCGCCGGCCACACGCAGGTGTCGCGCGACATCCTCGAGACGCTGGCCGCGAAGTTCGAGCGCGAAGCCGCCGATTTCGCGCTCGGCGTGGCGAACGCCGGGCGCGACACCGCGCTGCTGGCGCGCGCCGTGCACTACCTGAACGACGCCCATGCGCTGCCGCTGATGGGCACCGACATGGAATGGTTCCGCCAGGCGCTGGCCTGCCTGGTCGAGCTGGCCGTGCCCGGCATCGCGCTGTCGCCCAAAGGGGCCGCATTCCTGCACGACGTCGAGGAAGGCATCCGGCTGTCGATGCAGGATCTCGAATAGCGCATTGCCACCCGGCTTCGCTATGATGGCGCTTCCACGACAATCAGGAAGACATCCATGCGGACCTGGGCCAAGCTGCTTTCCCTCGCCACCTTCACCCTGTGCGCCGCCGCGGCCGGCGCCGACGACACCGCCGGCCCGCCCGCGCCTGCCGCCCGACCGCTGCTGCTGAACGCCGAGCGCGTCTGGACCGGCGACGGCGCCGCGCACGCCGGCTGGAGCGTGCTGGTCGCCGGGGGCCGCGTCCAGGCCGTCGGTCCGGCGTCCGCCATGACGATCCCGGCCGGCGTCGAGCGCATCGACCTGCCCGGCAAGACCCTGATCCCGGGCCTGATCGACCTGCACTCGCACGTGCTGCTGCACCCGTACAACGAGACCACCTGGGACGACCAGGTGCTCAAGGAAGCGCCGGCCTACCGCATCGCGCTGGCCGTGCGCCACGCCGCCGACACGCTGCAGGCCGGCTTCACGACGCTGCGCGACCTCGGCACCGAAGGCGCCGACTATGCCGACGTCGGCATCAAGCGCGCCATCGACGAGGGAC
Organism: Massilia sp.; assembly: GCA_031995805.1. Classification (GTDB taxonomy): domain Bacteria; phylum Pseudomonadota; class Gammaproteobacteria; order Burkholderiales; family Burkholderiaceae_D; genus Telluria. Next base: position 1,369 of record DAMAFT010000651.1, on the reverse strand, counting down.
AGGTGCCAGGGCCGCGCCTGCTGGTGGCGACCCGCGCCATCGTCGCCACCGCCAGCTACGGCCCGGCCGAGCGCAACTATCGCCCCGACACGGAACTGCCCTACGGCGCCCAGCAGGCGACCGGCGTCGACGACGCCGTGAAGGCGGTGCGCCAGCAGGCCGCCCACGGCGCCGACTGGATCAAGATCTACGGCGACTACCGCACCGGCGTGGACGGCAGCACCCGTCCCACGTTCACGGCCGAGGAAATGCGCGCGATGGTAGCGGCCGCGCACGTCACCGGCCGCAAGGTGGCCGTGCACGCCAGCAGCGACGACGCGATCCGCCTGGCCGTGCTGGCCGGCGTCGACACCATCGAGCACGGCTACGGCGCCAGCGAGGCCACCTTCAGGCTGATGAAGGAGCGTGGCGTCGCCTACGTGCCCACGCTGACGGCGCCGGAAGCGATCGGCGAGTACTTCCAGAAGCACGTGCGCGGCGCCGCCCCGACGCCGTCCATGCAGCAGGCCGAGCGTGCCTTCCGGCTGGCGCGCCGCCTCGGCGTCACGATCGGCAACGGCAGCGACGTCGGCGTGTTCACCCACGGCAGCAATGCACGCGAACTGGAATGGCTGGTGCGCCTGGGCATGACGCCGACCGAGGCGCTGCGCGCCGCCACGACGGTCGCCGCCGGCATCCTGGCCCGGCCGGACCTGGGCACGATCCGCAACGGCGCGCTGGCCGACATCGTCGCCGTGGACGGCGACCCGACAACCGACATCGCGGCGCTGCGCCGGGTCGGCTTCGTGATGAAGGGCGGCGTCGTCTACCGCAAGCCGTAGGTTTTTTTCCACAGGAAATCGTATGACGGACATTCACGCCATGGAGGCCCGATAGCGCGCCGGTCGTTGCGGTTTTCCACAATAGGCGGGCCAGATATTTTGGGGAATGATGACGGTGTTACTAATCGTGTATGAGCCCAGTCATGAAAAAACCATTTTATAAAGTCTTGTATATCCAGGTATTGTTCGCCATTATCGTCGGCGTACTCCTGGGTATCTTCGACCCGGAACTCGGCACCAAGATGAAGCCTTTGGGAGACGGCTTCATCAAACTCATCAAGATGATCATCGCACCGGTGATCTTCTGTACCGTCGTCGCCGGCATCGCCGGCATGCAGGACATGAAGAAAGTCGGCCGCGTCGGCGGCAAGGCCCTGCTCTACTTCGAGGTCGTCTCGACCTTCGCGCTGGCCATCGGCCTGATCGTCGCCAACCTGGTCAAGCCGGGCGCCGGCTTCAACGTCGATCCGGCCACGCTGGACACCCACTCGATCGCCCAGTACACCGACAAGACCAAGTCGCTGTCGACCATCGACTTCCTGATGAAC
>DAMAFT010000650.1:0-3027 GCA_031995805.1 Massilia sp. | reverse complement strand
CGCGGCGTGCCGACGCTGCTGGTATCGTTCGCCCGCTCGGGGAGCAGCCCGGAAAGCGTGGCGGCCGTGGCGCTGGCCGACCGCCTGGTGGACGAGGTGCATCACCTCGTCATCACCTGCAATGCCGACGGCGAGTTGTACCGGATGGCGCAGGGCCGCGCCGATGCGCTGGCGTTGCTGCTGCCGGACGCCACCCACGACCGCGGCTTCGCGATGACGACCAGCTTCACCTCGATGCTGCTGTCCGCCGCGCTGGCCTTCGGCGTGGTGCAGGCCGGGGCCGTGGCGGCGCCGGCGGCGGCGGCGCGCGCGGCGCAGGACACGGCGCTGCCGCTGCTGAACGCCCTGGTGGCGCGCCGCTTCAAGCGCGTGGTCTACCTGGGCAGCAACGAGCTGCGCGGACTGGCGCGCGAGGCCGCCCTGAAGCTGCTCGAGCTGACCGACGGCCAGACCGTCGCCCTGTTCGATTCGCCGCTGGGGTTCCGCCATGGCCCCAAGACCGTGGTCGATGCCGACACGCTAGTCGTGGTGCTGCTGTCGAACGACGCCCATGCACGCCGCTACGACCTCGACCTGCTGGCCGAGCTGCGCCGCGACGGCAGCGCCGGCCGCGTGCTGGCGCTGTCCGGGCAGGCCGACACGCAACTCGACGCGGGCGACCTCGTGTTCGCCGGCATGCAGGATGCGGGCGACCTCGAACTCGCGCTGGCCTGCATCGCCTTCTGCCAGTCGTTCGCGCTGCTGGCCTCGCTGGCGCTGGGCCTGCGTCCGGACACGCCGAGCCGCAGCGGCACGGTCAACCGCGTGGTGCGCGGCGTGACCATCCATCCGTTCGAAGGGGAGACCGATGTTCCTCGGGATTGACGGCGGCGGCACCAAGACGGCGTTCGCGCTGGTCGACCGCGCCGGCGCCGTGCGCGCCCGCATCGAAGAGGGCAGCGCCTACTACGTCGAGACGGGCATGGACGGCGCCGCCGCCGTGCTCGCGCGCGGCGCTAGGGCGCTGTTCGACGCCGCCGGAATCGACGCCGGCGATATCGACTTCGCCTTCTTCGGCCTGCCGGCCTACGGCGAGGACCGCGCCGCGCAGGCGCAGCTGGACCTGCTGCCGCGCGCCGTGCTGGGGCACGCGCGCTACCTGTGCGGCAACGACATGGTGTGCAGCTGGGCCGGTTCGCTGGCCTGCGCCGACGGCGTCAGCGTGATCGCCGGCACCGGCTCGATGGCCTACGGCGAATACCGCGGCAGCAAGGCGCGCGCCGGCGGCTGGGGCGAACTGTTCAGCGACGAGGGTTCGGCCCACTGGATCGCGCGCGCCGGCCTGGCGCTGTTCTCGCGCATGAGCGACGGGCGCGCGCCGCGCGGGCCGCTGCACGCACTGGTGCGCGCACGCCTGGGCCTGCGCGACGACCTCGACCTGTGCGGCGTCGTGTACGGCGACCTGCAGGGCGAGCGCAGCAAGGTCGCGCAACTGGCGCGCCTGGTGACCGAGGCGGCGGCGCTCGGCGACCGGCTGGCCCAGGCCATCGTCGACGAAGCCGCCGGCGAGCTGGCCGCCATGGTCGACGCCGTGCGCACGGCGCTGGACGTGCCGGCCGCTGCGCCGCTCGCGGTATCGTACACGGGCGGCCTGTTCGGTCCGGGCGGCCCGTTGCGCGAACCGTTCGCGCAGGCGCTGGCAACCCGTTCGCGGCCCTACCGGCTGGCACCGCCGCGCCTCGCGCCGGTACTCGGCGCCGCGCTGTATGCGGCGCGCAGCGCCGGCATGCCGCTGGACGAGGCGGCGCTCGAACGATTGACGGCGGCCTGAGACCGCATCCTTCTGAGGAGACGAGACATGCAGCACAGCTTCATCCGCATCATCCTGGCCGCGCTGTGCGCGGGTCCACTCGCTGTCACGGCTGCGCCCGCGGACCGCTACACGATGGCCGACTTCGAGAAGGTGCCGAAGATCGACGCCCACCTGCACCTGCACGGGGCCAGCCAGGACGCCTGGCTGGCGCTGGCGCGGCGCGACAACTTCCGCGCGCTGACGATCAACGTCGACTATCCCGACTTTCCGCCGCTGGACACGCAGCGCCGCGTCGCCAGCCGGGCCGTCCATGCCCATCCGGCGGAGCTGGCCTGGGTGGCGACCTTCGCGACGAAGGACTTCGAACGGCCCGGCTGGACCGAGGCCACCTTGAAGGACCTGGACGGCGCGCTGGCCGACGGCGCCGTCGGCGTCAAGGTCTGGAAGAACATCGGCATGGACCTGCGCGACCGCAAGGGCCGGCTGGTGATGGTCGACGATCCGCGCCTGGCCGGTGTCTTCAGCGGCCTGGAACGGCGCGGCGTCATGGTGCTGGGCCACCAGGGCGAACCGCACAACTGCTGGCTGCCGGTGGAGAAGATGACGGTCAAGAACGACCAGGAATACTTCCGCAACCACCCGGCCTACCACATGTACCGCCACCCGGAAATGCCGGGCTACGAGCAGCAGATGGCCGCGCGCGACCACCTGCTGGCGCAGCACCCGCGCCTGCGCTTCACCGGCGTGCACATGGCGTCGCTGGAATGGGACGTGGGCCGGCTGGCCCGCTTCCTGGATGCGCACCCGGGCGTGAACGTCGACGTGGCGGCGCGCATCGGCCAGATCCAGTACCAGTCGCGGCGCGACCCGAAGGCGGTGGTCGACTTCTTCGTCAAGTACCAGGACCGCCTGATGTACGGCACCGACCTGGCACAATCGGACGAGCAGCCGGACGCCGGGTTCGTGCAGGACCTGGATACGGTATGGCGGCGCGACTGGCGCTATTTCAATACCGCGGACAGCTTCGCGGTGCCGGAACTGGACGGCCCGGTGCGCGGCCTGGCGCTGCCGAAGGGCGTCGTCGACAAGCTGTACCGCGTGAACGCCGAGAAGGCGTATCCGCACGCCTGGCGCAGGCAGCCGGGCTGACAGGGAGGCCGATCTTTCGTTTCATTTCGTGCCTGGCCTCCTGTATCATTTGGCTCAACACGATGGTGAAAGATCGGCAATGAACA
>DAMAFT010000649.1:0-3033 GCA_031995805.1 Massilia sp. | reverse complement strand
AGCAGCAACGGTGTATCGGGCAACGCCAAGTCGAGCGTATGGCGCGCGGCCTGGATCGCCGGCAGCGTCGCCTCGACGGCGTTCGACACGACGTCGCGCAGGTCGATCCTTTCCTTCTTCAGCTCCACCTTGCCGCTGTTGATGCGCGCGATGTCCAGCAGGTCGTCGATCAGGTGGACCATCTGGTTCAGCTGGCGCCCCATCATCTCGTGGATGCGGGCGCTGGCGGCGGGATTGTTGCCCGAGACGCGCATCAGGTCGAGGCCGGTGCGGATCGGCGCCAGCGGATTGCGCAGCTCGTGCGCCAGCGTCGCCAGGAACTCGGTCTTGCGCCGGCTCTCGCTGGACAGGTCGTCGGCCAGCTGGCGCAGCTCCGCCTCGGCGCGTGCGCGCTCGGCCAGCAGCGTGCTGTTTTCCAGCGAGATCGCGGCCTGGGCCGCGAGCGCCTTCACCACCTCGATGCGCGCCGCGGTGAACGCGCGCGCCATCGTCCGGTTTTCCAGGTACAGCATGCCCACGACCTGGCGGTGCTTCTCGAGCGGCACGCACAGCACCGAACGCAGGCCCAGCCGGCGCACCTCGGCGTCGCCGGCGAAGGCGCCGCTTTCGGTGGCGTCGTCGAGTACCAGCGGCTCCTTCGTCCGGGCGACGTAGCGGATCAGCGTGCGCGGCAGCCAGTCGCAGTCGCCCAGCGGCGCCTGCATCAGCGCCACGCCGGCGCCGGCGCCAGACCGGTCGTCGCCACGCGTGCGGCCGCGCACCGCCAGCGCCGCCGGATCGCCCAGCAGCAGCACGCCGTCCTGCGCACCCGCGACCTCGACGACGATGCGCAGGATGCGCTCGAACAGCCGTTCGGGCACCGTTTCCGCGGCGATGGCCTGCGACGCCTTGATGAGTCCCAGCGCGTCGAGCCCGTGACCCGGGACGGGGCCGGTGGCGCCGCCCGCGGCATCCGGCCGCTGCGCCGCGGCCGGGCCGGCGCCCGCCTGCTCCAGCTGGCGCACCTTGGCGCCGGCGCCCCAGTCGCGGTAGCCCTCCAGGGCGGCGCGCAGGTAGACGTCGCCCAGGCGCGGCTGCCCGTGCGCGAAGAACAGCCTGGCGGCCAGCTCGTTGGCCAGCGCGGCGTCGTGCACGAAGCCGTGCCGTTTGGCGCCGTCGATGGCCTCGCCGAAGCGCTCCATCGCGGTCCACGGTGCGCCGCGCACGCGTTCCAGTTCGGCCTCGACCAGCTTCTTCTTGTGCAGGAAATTCTGCGGACAATAGCGCGCCCACGTGTCGAGCTGCGCCAGCACGGCTTCGGCCTCGGCCACCAGCGCGGGCCGCTCCTGCGCCGGCGTGGCGCCGTGCAGCGCCAGCAGCGTCAGCGCGGCGTGGCATGCGTGCTCGGCCGACGTGACCATGCCCAGGATGCCCGTCGCCACATAGCGCCCGCCTTCGCGCGCGCAGCGGCGCGCCGCCTCGTAGTCGCCCAGCAGGTAGGCGGCGCGCAGCTGCGCCGCCCAGTAATGGCCCATGGCCGTCAGGTTGTCCCCGGCGTCCTCGACGAAGGCATGCTCGTCGAGGACGCCGCCGTCGACGCCGCCCTGCGCGTCCTCGTCCATCATGAGGCGCGCGAACTGGCGGAACGGCAGGCAGATCTCGAGGGCCGTGCGGTTCTGGTGCCGGGTCGCGAAATCGATGCCGATGTCCGCGTCGGCGCGCAGCGTGGCCAGCGGTACGCCAGCCGGCAGTCCGTTGATGAGGATGCCGCACAGGTTGAACGCGGCATACGCCAGCTCGCCCGCTTCGACGCCGGCGCGATGTCCCTCGCGCATCAACGGCAGGCTGTCGCGCAGCGGCGCCTTCCAGGCATGCACCACCAGGCCGAACACTTCCAGCGTGCGGCTTTCCTCGGCGCGGTCGTGGAAGCGCTGGGCCAGTGCCAGCGCCAGCTTGCCGAATGCGTAGCCGACGTCGTAGTCGCCGGTGCGCGCGTTGTGGATCGCCCCGTAGAACACGTAGGCATAAGCCGAATACACCGACGGGCCGTGCCGCAGCGACAGCCTGGCGCTGCGCGCGATCAGGAAGGTCAGTACCGCCGAGCCGCTGAAATACGCCGGGGGGCCGAGCAGGGACATCAGGCGCATGACGGCCCGCGTGTCCTCGTCCTGCACCTCGGCGGCATCGACCAGGCTGGCGATCGGCCGCATGCCCAGGTCCGCCATCACCGCCAGCGATTCGGCGTCGTTGGCCGCTTCCAGGCCCTCCAGCGGCCAGTCCTGCCCGAACACGGCCAGGCCCTCGCGGCCCCAGCGCAACGCCGCCGCCCAGTCGCCGGCGACCGTCGCGGCCAGCACGCGCAGGCTGTACAGGTCGGCGCGCGCCGGGCGCGTCGGCGCATGTTGCAGCGCCGTCTCGAGCACGCCCTCGGCCTGCGCATGGCGGCCGGCCAGGTAGGCGCATTCGGCCAGGTCGCGGTGGATGGCGAAGGCCAGTGCCGGCAGCGTATCCCAGGCATCGGCGGGCAACTGGCGCAGGCCGGCTTCCAGGTAGTCGAACGCGGCCTGGTAGGCCGCCGACGCCCTGGCCTTGCGCGCGGCCGCCAGGTTCAGCTCGGCAAGATGGACGCGTTCGGCGGGGTCCTCGACCAGCGCCGCGCCCAGGTCGAGCTGGTCGACGATGTCGAACAGGCGCGCATCGAGGCGCTCGCCCCGTGCATCGGCGAGCAGGTGGCGGCCGATGTCCAGGTGCACCCGCTGCCTGCGGTCCTGCGGCAGCAGCGAGTAGGCGGCGTGCTGGACGCGGTCGTGGACGAAGCGCACGGCCGCCGGTTCCGCCGGCTCGGCGCCGGCGCCGGACGTCGCACCGTCCTGCGGCGCCTGCGCGTCCCCCGCCGGCACCAGCAGGCCGTCGGCAATGGCCGGCCACAACAGGTTCAGCACGGCGGCCGTGGCATGCCCCGTCACGCGCGCGAGCAGGTCGAGGTCGACGCGGTGCCCGATGCAGGCGCCGACCCGGACCAGGTGCTGCGTCGCCGGCGGCAGCCGGTCGATC
>DAMAFT010000648.1:0-3035 GCA_031995805.1 Massilia sp. | reverse complement strand
GGTCGATCAGCACGGTGGCCACCATCGACTTCTGGCGCTGCGCCAGGTGCAGCGCCTGTTCCAGCCGGTCCCACAGCAGGTTGCGGTTGGCCAGGCCGGTCAGCGGATCGTGGTTGACCTCGTGTTCCAGGTGGGCGGTGCGCAGCCGCGCCGCCGTGACGTCGGTGATCACGCCGATGTAGTGCGTCACGGCGCCGTGCTCGTCCTGCACCGGCGTGATGCTCAGCTCCGCCCAGTACAGCTCGCCGTTCTTGCGCAGGTTGCGCAGCACCACGCTGGCGCCCTGGCGCGCGGCGATCGCGTCGCGCAGCTGGGCGCGTTCGCCCGCGTCCGTGCCGGGCGCGGCCATGAGGCGCGGATCGCGCCCGATCACGTCTGCCTCGGCATAGCCGGCGATGCGCTCGAAGGCCGGGTTGACGTACTCGATCAGGTTCTGGCTGCCGTGGCAGCGCGTGATCAGGATGCCGTTGCTGGCCGCGTGCAGCGCCCGCTCGCGCAGGCGCAGGCGCTGTTCGCGTTCGCGCTGCGCGGCGATGTTCATGCCCATGCCGAACAGGTAGTCGTCGCCGTTGCAGCGCACCCGCGCCCCGCACAGCAGCAATGGCGTCTCGCGGCCGCTGCGCGCCACGTAGTCGAGCTCGAGGCTGAACTCGCCGCCGGCGTCGAACACGCGCCGCATGGCGTCTTCCCAGGCCGTGCGTTCGGCCAGTTCCAGCATGTCGGTCGTGCGCGCCGCCGCCAGTTCTTGCGGCGCCATGCCGGTCAGGCGTTCCAGGTTGCGGTTCCACAGCACCAGCCGGCCCGCGCGGTTGATCACGTAAAAGGTGCCAGGAAACACGTGTACGATGGACGAGAGCGGCGTGCGCGCCACCCGCACGGCTTCCGGCGGGTCGCGTTCGCCGTCGGTGGCGACCGCGACGGCCCAGCCGTGCAGCCCGTCCTGCGCGTCGCGCTGCGGCGCCAGCGTCAGGCAGGCGGACAGCGTGCGGCCGGCGCATTCGAGGTCGACACGCAGTTCGCTGTCTTCGGGGCCGCGCGTCAGCGCCGCCCAGCCCGCGCTCCAGGCGTCGCGCCCGGACGGCGCGAACAGCGTGGTGACGGGGCGCCCGAGGATCTGCGCGGCCGGCAGGCCGAACAGGGCGGTGCACGCACCGTTCCAGGTGAGGACGTTGCCGGCATCGTCCATCATGAAGACGACCCGGATCGAAGGTTCGGTCTCGAACATGCTCTGCCGCTCCTGTTTCGAGGTCAACTGCCGTTGGACAGCGGCGCGCGCTTCGTGTTCCATCCGAAACAAAAAAGAAAAACGGCGTGCCGTGGCACGCCGTTCAGGGGAAGCCGGGGACAGGCCGCTCAGGCCGCCACTTCGTCCTGGCGCGGGGGCAGGGCGACCTGGTTGTCGACGCTGAACTGGTAATCCTTGAACACGTGTTCGGCCGACAGCACCTGGTAGCTGCCGTCGGCGAGCTTGTGCGTGGTGTCCTTCAGGCGGTACGTGGTCGAGCCGCAGGTCCAGCAATTGAAGTTGCGCATGTGCGTGCACAGGCAGGTCTTGTCGAATACCTGCACGGCCTTCTTGTCCGGATTGGCCATCACTTCGCGGTTGTACGAATTGATGTAGGCGCAGTTGCCGGTCGCGTCCAGCAGGTAGCCGTAGGATTCGCAGCCCGGGCGGATGCCGGAACCGATCGCCGGCGTCTGCTTGAGCATGCGCATCGGATAGCCGGTCGGCGAGACGCCGTTGACGATGATGTCTTCCTCGGATGCCCGGAAGTATTCCTGCTTGACGCTGTCCGGCAGGCCGCACTCGCGGGTGACGGTGAAGCGGGTCGCCACCTGCACGGCGCCGGCGCCTTTTTCCAGGAAGCCGACCGCGTCGGTGCCGGTGAAGATGCCGCCGGCCGCGATCAGCGGGATGTCCAGCTGTTCCTGCTTCATGAACGCGTGCAGCTCGTCCATGATGGTGTGCAGGTCGTAGTCCTGCCAGTCGTCGATGCCGAAGCCCAGGTGGCCGCCGGCCAGCGGGCCTTCGACGACAAGGAAGTCGGGCAGGCGGTCCAGGCGCGAGACCTTGCGCAGGAACAGCTGCAGCGCACGCACGGAGGACACGATGGTGCCCAGCTTGGCGTCGCGGAAGCGCGGGTGGTCCTTGATCAGCTCGAAGGAACCGAGGTGCAGGCCGGCCGACATGGTGATGCCGTCGATGCCCGCGTCCAGCGCCGCCGACAGGCGCGTGCGCAGGGTTTCCTTGGGCGCGTTCATGGTCAGCTTTTCCATGCAGTTCACGAAGATCAGGCCATCGCCCTGCTTCGCGTCCATGGTGGCGCCCACGTGCAGGCGGGTCGCCTCGGCCAGGCGGTCGAGGTCGAACTTGACCGCCGACTTGTCCATGTTGTTGATGTTCGCCTTGTAGAGCTTGGTCTTGTCCTTGACGAACGTCGTGTCGAACTTGCGGTCCGACACGTCCTGGACCATGGCGTCGGAAATGTGGCCGATGCCGCCCAGGCGGGCAGCCTCGAGGGCCAGCTCGGACGTCGAGATGTCCACGCCCATTCCGCCGATCATGATGGGCACGTAGTCCTTGTTGCCCAGACGCAGGCGGAAATCATCAACACGTTTCATTGCACTCCTTAACACCTCAAATTCGATTCCGGCGCGTTGCCGCCAACGCATGGCGTGACTGCGCAAGCCCGCATTCTACCCCAGCGCGGGGCCGGATCGAGAGGGCTTTTTGTCCCACGCCACCCGCACGGTCGTTCGAAAACGGCCGTGCGCAAAGGCGCGCTGCGGCGCGTGCCGGCGTCAGTCGCGGAAGTTGTTGAACTGCAGGGGCAGGTCGGTGACGTCCTTGCGCAGCATGGCGATCGCCTCCTGCAGCGTGTCGCGGTCCTTGCCGGTGACGCGCACGGCGTCGCCCTGAATCGAGGCCTGCACCTTCATCTTGCTTTCCTTGATGAGCTTGGTGATCTTCTTGGCGTCCTCGGTCTCGATGCCGTTGCGCACCTTGATCACCTGCTTGACCTTGTCGCCGCCGA
>DAMAFT010000647.1:0-3035 GCA_031995805.1 Massilia sp. | reverse complement strand
GATCACCGGCTCGACCGTCGCCTCGCTCTGGAACTTGATCTGGTCCAGGGCCTGGGCATTGGTCGGGTCGGACAGCGCCACCGACATCTTGTTGCCGCGCTTGGCCAGCGGCACCACGCGCTGCGCCTGCATCAGCTTGGCGTCGATGGCGTTCGCGGGCAGCGAGTCGGGGCTGAAGGTGGACAGGTCCAGCAGCGGGTAGCCGAAGGTCTCGGCGCAGAACACCGCCAGGCCGCGGGCATCGATGGCGCCGGAGCCGAGCAGGGTGTCGATGAAGCCCGCCTTCTCGGCCGCCGCCTTCTTTTGCAGGCCGTCCGCCTGCGGCAGGGTCAGCCGCCCGGCCTGCAGCAGGGCGCGCGCCAACCCGGGCAACGCCGTGCCAGTGGTGGTGTTGGGGAGGACTGCTGCCATATGGTCAAGGTCGGACGGACGACGGGAAGCAGGGCCGGACGGAGGGCCCTGTGGGATGCTTCGGATCATGCCCGCAGGCACTAGATTGGTCAAGTAGTTGGCCTACGGAAAGCGGCATCCATACCACGTAGACGGAATGGCATGCACTGGAATGATGGCAATGCGACATCGATCCTCCTGTCGGATGGGCGGACCGGGTCCGGGCCGCCAACCCGTCTTGGACCGCGGGCAGGCGCGGCGGTTTCAGGCGGACCGCCGCCGTGTGCGGGGGGGGATGACCTTGCTCATGTGCACGATGGCGGTTAGCGCTGACATTGAAGGCAACTCAATTCCACCAGTGCGCGGTCGTGCCGGCCTGCGGCAGGCGGGCCTGGCGCGCCTCGTGCACGAGGCCGGCCTGCACGGCTTGCGCGGCATCGTAGATGCGCGCGCGGTTCGACAGGAAAGTGCGGACGTCCTCGAAGGCCGGGGCGCCGCAGGTGGCTTCCTCGAAGATGGCGGCGTAGCGCTCAGCGTCGAAATCGAGGCAGTCGCGCCATTCGGAGATGCGGGCATGGTCGGCGGCCACCAGGTTGCCGAAGCCCCAGTGCAGCGGATGGATCAGGAAGCGCGTGCCGGGGCAGGCATAGCGCTTCTGGCCCGCCAGGAAGATCGGGATGCCCACCGATTCGACGCTGCCCACGTTCCAGGTGGTCAGCGGCAGCGGCAGCGACTTCAAGAAGAAATACAGGGCGAAGCCGGCCGTCATGTTGCCGCCCTCGGTGGACATGTGCAGTTCGATCTCGCTGGCGCCGCTCTGCAGGGCCTGCAGGCACAGGTTGCGCACGGTGCAGGCCGAGGTGGCGTTGATGGGACCGATGAAATGGACGACGTGCAAAGACATGCGCTCTCCTGGCCTGGCTGTCGGCCAAGGATAGCAAGTTTTACATTGCCGCCCTGTACGTTTCAACTGCCCCGGTAGGTGGAATACGACCACGGCGTGACGACCAGCGGCACGTGGTAGTTCTGGGAGGCGTCGGCCACGCCGAAGGCGATCGTCACGCGGTCGACGAAGCGCAGCGCCGGCGCCGGCAGGTCGACGCCCTGGGCCGCGAAATAGTCGCCGGCGCCGAACACCAGTTCGTAGCGGCCGGCGCGCAGCGCCTCGCCTTCCAGCAGCGGGCGGTCGCAGCGGCCGTCCGCATTGGTGGCGGCGCTGGCCACCAGCGTGCGCGCGCCGCCGTCCGCGTCATCCAGCGCATACAGCTCGACCGCCACGCCGGCGGCCGGACGGCCGTGCGCCGTGTCGAGCACGTGGGTGCTGAGTTTTCCCATCGTATTTTCTCCATACGTGAAGCCTGAACAGGCCTATGCTGGTGATGATATAACGATGTGCAAGCTGCAATATATGATGGCAACGATACCCACCCTCCGCGAGCGCCCATGAACAGCTACGAGAATTATCCGCGCGACATGATCGGCTATGGCCGCAATCCGCCCCATGCCCAGTGGCCGGGACAGGCGCGCATCGCCCTGCAGTTCGTGCTCAACTACGAGGAGGGCGGCGAGAACAGCGTGCTGCACGGCGATGCCGGTTCGGAAACCTTCCTGTCCGAGATCATCGGCGCCCAGTCCTTCCCGATGCGCCACATGAGCATGGAATCGCTGTACGAATACGGTTCGCGCGCCGGGCTGTGGCGCGTGCTGCGCCTGTTCGAGGAGCGCAACATGCCGCTGACGGTGTTCGGCGTGGCGATGGCCCTGAAGCGCCACCCCGAGGCGGTGGCGGCGTTCCGCGAGCTGGGCCACGAGATCGCCTGCCACGGCCTGCGCTGGATCTCCTACCAGCACGTCGACGAGGCCACCGAACGCGCCCACATGAAGGAAGCCGTCGAGATCATCCGCGACCTGGCCGGCGAAGCGCCGCTGGGCTGGTACACCGGGCGCGATTCGCCCAACACGCGCCGGCTGGTGCTGGAACACGGCGGCTTCGTCTACGACGCCGACCACTACGGCGACGACCTGCCGTTCTGGACCGAGGTCGAGTTCACCGACGCCAACGGCTGGCACGCCAGGCGCCCGCACCTGGTGGTGCCGTACACGCTCGACACCAACGACATGCGCTTCGCCGCCATGCAGGGCTTCAATTCGGGCACGCAGTTCTTCGACTACCTGAAGGACGCCTTCGACGTGCTGTACGCCGAGGGCGATCCGAACGGCCTGGACCGGCCCAAGATGCTGTCGGTCGGCCTGCACTGCCGCCTGGCGGGCCGGCCGGCGCGCGCGGCGGCGCTGGCGCGCTTCCTCGACTACGTGGGGCAGCACAAGCACGTCTGGATCGCGCGCCGCATCGACATCGCGCGCCACTGGCAGGCGACGCATCCGCCAGGCGCACTGTAATATGCGAAATCGATGATATCCAAGATAATCCATCGATTATATCGATGATGGCCCGCGATGATACCCTCGCAGGCTGCTTTTCACGCCGAGGCGACGATGTCCACACCGATCCGATTCCTGTTCCGCGGCGCCGTCCATGAGGTGGAGGGCGTCGCGCCCACCCGCACCGTGCTGCAGCACCTGCGCGAAGACCTGCACTGCACCGGCACCAAGGAAGGCTGTGCCGAAGGCGATTGCGGCGCCTG
>DAMAFT010000646.1:0-3037 GCA_031995805.1 Massilia sp. | reverse complement strand
CGGCAGATTTTATCTACGACAACATGGTGGTGGAAGCCAACGTCGTGCACGAGGCGCGCGTGAACGGCGTGCAGAAACTGCTGTTCCTCGGTTCCTCGTGCATCTATCCGCGCCTGGCGCAGCAGCCGATCAAGGAAGAGTACCTGATGAACGGCATGCTGGAGCCGACCAACGAGCCGTACGCGATGGCCAAGATCGCCGGCATCAAGCTGTGCGAAAGCTACAACCGCCAGTACGGCACCGACTACCGCAGCGTGATGCCGACCAACCTCTACGGTCCGGGAGACAACTACCACCCGGAAAACAGTCACGTGATCCCGGCCCTGATCCGCCGCTTCCACGAGGCCGCGCTGGCGAATGCGCCGGAAGTCGTCATCTGGGGCAGCGGCAAGCCGATGCGCGAATTCCTGTACGTCGACGACATGGCCGAGGCCTGCGTGCACGTGATGAACCTCGACCACGCCACCTATGCCGCGCACACCGATCCGATGCATTCGCACATCAACGTCGGCACCGGCGAGGACGTCACGATCGCCGAACTGGCGCAACTGGTGGGCGAGGTGACGGGCTACCGCGGCCGCATCGGCTTCGATACCAGCAAGCCGGACGGCACGCCGCGCAAGCTGCTCGACGTCTCGAAGCTGAAGGCGCTCGGCTGGCAGGCGCGCACCCCGCTGCGCGACGGCCTGCGCATGGCCTACGACGCCTTCGTCGAACTGACCGAGATGGAAAAGCGCGCTGCCGCCTGAGGAGACGGGCGCGGAGACAGCCGCCGCAGGCGGGGCCGCATGGAAGAGTGTTAATTGACGAACAGATACTCAACCGTGCGGCTCCCAGAATGGGTGCGCATAACGAGAGTTCCGTGGCGGCGCCATCGCTGCCGCTTTTACTAACCCAAGGAAACTTATCTTGAACAACAACCTGGCGTCCATCATGAACACATCCTCCCTCACTACCCCCAGGCGCGCGCTGTGCGCCGCGCTGATCCTGGTTGCCGCCACCTTGAGCGCCTGCGGCGACAAGGCCAAGGAAGCGAAGAAGCCCGGCCAGGCACTGGCGAGCGTGAACGGCGAGGAGGTCACGGTGCTGCAGCTCAACGAGGAACTGCAGCGCGCCGGGGTGGCGTCGGCCCAGCAGGACGCGGCCAGCAAGCAGCTGCTGCAGGTGCTGATCGACCGCCAGTTGCTGCAGGAGGCGGCCGCCAAGGAAAACCTCGACCGCGATCCCAAGGTCATGCAGGCGATCGACCGGGCGCGCGCGCTGATCATCGCCCAGGCCTACCTGCAGAAGAAGATCGGCACGCCGGGCCGCCCGACGCCCGCCGAGGTCGAGGATTACTTCAACAAGCACCCTGAATTCTTTGCCAACCGCAAGCAGTTCAGCATGAACGAGCTGGTCGTGTCCGCCAACGACCTGACGCCGGAACTGCGCAGCGCGGCCGACGGCGCCAAGTCGCTGGAGGAAGTCGCCGTGTGGCTGGACGCGCACAAGGTGCGCTACGGCCGCAACCAGGTCACGCGCTCGACGGCCGACGTGCCGCCGGCGCTGGCGTCGAAATTGCTGGGCATGCCCAAGGGCCAGTTGTTCGTCGTGAAGGAGGGGCCGCGCGCGATGTTCATCTCGGTGGCCGAGGTGAAGGATGCGCCGGTCTCGCTGCAGGTCGCCCAGGGCCAGATCGAGCAATTCCTCATGAAGAAGAAAAACCAGGAAATGGCGTCGGCCGAGCTGCAGCGCCTGCGTTCCACCGCCAAGATCGACTACCTGAACAAGGGCATGATGCCCGATCCGAAGGCGGCGCCGACGCTGCCGGCCGGCACCGCGCCCACCAGCGCCGTCGCCGGCGCCGAGACGCCGCCCACCACCGCAGCTGCTGCGGCGGCGGGCACCGCCGATCCCGCGCCGGCCGACAACGCCGGCAGCACCGACAAGGCCGCGCTCGACCGCGGCGTCGCAGGACTGAAGTAACCCATCCCGAGCCCCCGACGAACAAGAAGGAGAACGACATGAAACGATTCGCACACTGGATGATCGCGGCGGCCCTGGCGCTGGGAGCGGGCCTGGCCGGCGCGGCCGAGGTGCTGCTGGGCCCGGGCGACGTGGTCCGCGCGTCCGTCTACGGCAGTCCCGACCTGGCGGTCGAGACGCGCGTTTCCGAAGGCGGCAGCATGACCTTTCCGCTGCTGGGCGAGGTGCAGGTCGGCGGCCTGACCACCCAGCAGGCCGAGAAGAAGATCGGCGGCCTGCTCGAGAAGGGCGGCTACCTCAAGAAGGCGCAGGTCAACCTCCTGGTCACCACGCTGGCCAGCCAGCAGGTGTCGGTGCTGGGCCAGGTCAACCGTCCGGGCCGCTATCCGATCGACGGCAAGCGCAAGGTGCTCGACGTGCTGGCCCTGGCGGGCGGCATCGGCGCCGAGGGCGGCGACATGGTCAGCCTGGTGCGCACCCGCGACGGCCAGACCACGCGCGAGACCATCGACGTCGTCGACATGGTGCGCAAGGGCGAACTGAACCGCGACTACGAAGTGGCCGGCGGCGACATCATCTTCGTCGAGCGCGCGCCGCGCGCCTACATCACCGGCGAGGTCCAGCGCCCGGGTCCGTTCCGCGTCGAACGCGCGATGACCGTGCAGCAGGCGATCTCGGCGGGCGGCGGCCTGAGCCTGCGCGGCACCCAGCGCGGCCTGCAGATCACGCGCAAGGACCAGGCCGGCGTGCCGCGTACGATCGAGGTGAAGGCCAACGACGTCCTGCAAGCCGACGACGTCGTCATTGTGAAAGAGTCCTGGTTCTGAAGGCGTGCGGGCCGGCCGCACGGCGCGGCGGCCCGCATCCCAGTCGTACCGCTTTGATCCACCCTGCTGAAAAGGTTCATCATGAACGTCCAACAATTCCTGCTGATCTTGCTTGCACGGAAGAAGATCATTTTGACGACCCTTCTCGTGACGGTCGCGCTGGCATTGGGCTACAGCCTCGTGCAGAACAAGACCTACAAGGCAACGGCATCCGTGTTGTTGAACTATAAGGGGGTGGATCCGCT
>DAMAFT010000645.1:0-3057 GCA_031995805.1 Massilia sp. | reverse complement strand
CCGCTGGCGCTCGACCAGGCCGTGCGCGACGGCCGCATCCAGCCGGGCCAGAACGTCATGATGGAAGGCGTGGGCGGCGGCTTCACCTGGGGCGCCGTGCTGGTGCGCATGTAAATAACAAGAACAAGGATAGAGACTGATATGAGCAAATTCGCATTCCTGTTTACCGGCCAGGGCGCGCAAGCCGTCGGCATGCTGAACGGCTTCGCCGGCAACCCGGTGGTCGCGCAGACCGTGGCCGAGGCGTCGGACGCGCTGGGCCTCGATCTCGGCAAGCTGGTCGCCGAAGGCCCGAAGGAAGCGCTGGACCTGACCACCAACACCCAGCCGGTGATGCTGACGGCGGCCGTGGCCGTGTACCGTGCGTGGATCGCCGCCGGCGGTCCGGCGCCAAGCGTCGTCGCCGGCCACAGCCTGGGCGAGTACTCGGCCCTGGTGGCCGCGGGCGTCATCGACTTCAAGGACGCCGTGCCGCTGGTGCGCTTCCGCGCGCAAGCCATGCAGGACGCGGTGCCGGTGGGCGTGGGCGGCATGGCCGTCATCCTCGGCCTGCAGGCCGACGACGTGAAGGCCGTGTGCGCCGAAGCCGCCCAGGGTGAAGTGGTCGAGGCCGTCAACTTCAACGAGCCCACGCAGATCGTGATCGCCGGCCACACGGCCGCCGTCGAGCGTGCCTGCGAGATCGCCAAGGCCAAGGGCGCCAAGCGCGCCATGAAGCTGGCCGTCTCGGCGCCGTTCCACTCGTCGCTGCTCAAGCCGGCGTCGGACCGCCTGCGCGACTACATGGCCGAGCTGGAATTCAAGGCGCCCCGGATCGACTTGATCAACAACGTCGACGTGGCTATCCTGAACGATCCGGCCGCGATCAAGGACGCGCTGGTGCGCCAGGCCGCCGGCCCGGTGCGCTGGGTCGAGACCATGCAGAAGATGGCGGCGGACGGCGTGACCCAGGTCATCGAGTGCGCGCCGAGCAAGACGCTGATCGGCATGGCCAAGCGCATCGACGCCGTGCTCGCCGGCGAGGCGCTGCTCGACCAGGCGTCGCTGGAGCGCGTGCTGGCGGCCGTCAGCGGCCACCAGGATCAATAATAAGCAAGAAGAGAAGGAACAGCATGAACCTGCAAAACCAAGTCGCCCTCGTCACCGGCGCCTCGCGCGGCATCGGCAAGGCCATCGCGCTCGAACTGGCGCGCCAGGGCGCGCAAGTGGTCGGCACCGCCACCACCGAAGCGGGCGCCGCCGCCATCGGCGAATACCTGGCCGAATTCGGCGGCAAGGGCATGGTCCTGAACGTCACCGACGCGGCCCAGTGCGCCGCCACGGTCGACGCCATCGCCAAGGACCTGGGCGCCATCGGCATCCTCGTCAACAATGCCGGCATCACCCAGGACAACCTGGCGATGCGCATGAAGGACGAGGAGTGGGACGGCGTGATCGCCACCAACCTGACCGCCGTCGGCCGCCTGTCGCGCGCCGTGCTGCGCGGCATGATGAAGGCCAAGGCCGGCCGCATCATCAACATCACCTCGGTGGTCGGCGCGTCCGGCAACCCGGGCCAGATGAACTATGCGGCGGCCAAGGCCGGCGTGGCCGGCATGACGCGCGCGCTGGCGCGCGAGATCGGCAGCCGCAACATCACCGTCAACTGCGTGGCGCCGGGCTTCATCGACACCGACATGACCAAGGCGCTGGGCGAAGGCCAGCACGAGGCGCTGCTGACGCAGATCCCGCTGGGCCGCCTGGGCCAGCCGGAAGACATCGCCCATGCGGTGGCCTTCCTGGCCGGTCCGCAGGCCGCGTACATCACCGGCACCGAGCTGCATGTCAATGGCGGCATGTACATGAATTGACCTGCGCCGGGCTGCCTGCCGGCTGTTTCCAGATCAAATCTCGACAGTTGGCAGGAGTTCCAAACGAATTAGCATCACACGCTGAAAATAGTTTTTCAACGCGCAAACCCTGATAAAATGCGCGCACTTTCCGCAACACATACCTAATGGAGCCAAAACATGTCGGATATCGAACAACGCGTTAAAAAAATCGTCGCTGAGCAACTGGGCGTTGCCGAAGCAGACATCAAAATCGATTCCTCGTTCGTTGACGACCTCGGCGCAGACTCCCTGGACACCGTCGAACTGGTGATGGCCCTGGAAGACGAATTCGAAATGGAAATCCCGGACGAACAGGCCGAGAAGATCACCACCGTTCGCCAGGCCATCGAGTACGCTCAGGCGCACGTCAAGGCCTAAGCTTTTCTGGACTTCAGGAGAAACGCTTGAGTTCACGCAACCGTCGTGTCGTCGTTACCGGCCTGGGTTGCATTTCCCCGATCGGCAATACCATTGCCGACGCGTGGGAAGCAGCACTGGCGGGCAAGTCGGGCATTGCCAACATCACCAAGTTTGACGCATCGGCGTTCTCGACCCGCTTTGCGGGCGAAGTGAAGAACTTCAACGTCGAGGAATACCTGCCCGGCAAGGAAGGCCGCCACATGGATGCGTTCATCCATTACGGCATGGCCGCGGGCATCCAGGCGATCAACGATTCCGGCATCGCCGTCACCGAGGAAAATGCCGATCGCATCGGCGTGATGATCGGCTCTGGCATCGGCGGACTGCCGATGATCGAAGATACCAAGGCGGAGTACGACAGCCGTGGTCCGCGCCGCATTTCGCCGTTCTTCGTCCCGGCCTCGATCATCAACATGATTTCGGGCGACCTGTCGATCAAGTTCGGCCTGCGCGGCCCCAACCTGGCCATCGTCACCGCCTGCACCACCGGCCTGCACTGCATCGGCCAGGCCGCGCGCCTGATCGAGTACGGCGATGCCGACGTCATGATCGCGGGCGGCGCGGAATCGACCGTGTCGCCGCTGGGCCTGGGCGGCTTCGCTTCGGCGCGCGCATTGTCCGCGCGCAATGACGATCCGGCCACGGCATCGCGTCCCTGGGACCGCGACCGCGACGGCTTCGTGCTGGGCGAAGGCGCGGGCGTCATGGTGCTGGAAGAGTACGAACACGCCAAGGCGCGCGGCGCCAGGATCTACGCGGAAGTCGT
>DAMAFT010000644.1:915-3063 GCA_031995805.1 Massilia sp. | reverse complement strand
GCAAGTGCAGCAAATCGCCTGCAGCCGGCCGAACTCGACGGTGGCTTGCGGCGTGGTTCATGCGACGGAAGATGCGGGACGGTGCCTGCTCCGGCGCTGGCATGGCGCTGGCGCATTGCAAAACGGAATGCCGGGCGCAGCCGAGAAGTCATCTCAAATACTGTTCTTTGTTGAGAATACATGATTGCACAATGCACGGGCGCAATCCCCTTTCCGGCACCCTTGCGGGGTAGATTGCCATTCCCGTTGCATCCCAATGGGCCGGATTCCATTGACGCGCCGCCAATACTCGGTGCAAGATGTCCGCGCGCAGACGAGCTGGACGGCACCCGCTGCCCTACCGGCCTTCGTGGCGCCATGGCTGCCGCGACGCGCCCTGCGTCGCCGCGCACAATCCCGTCGATCCAGTCCAGGAACCAGCAATGCGCCGTTTCGAGTATACCGATGACAAGTCCGCCAAATTCTGGGAAATCGAGCAGTCCGGCACCGACCTGAATATCCGCTGGGGCCGTATCGGCACGGCCGGCCAGAGCCAGACCAAGCACTTTGCCGACCAGGCCAAGGCCGGTGCGGCGATGCTGAAACTGGTCAAAGAAAAGACCGCCAAGGGCTACGCCGAAGCCGCCAGCGCGGCCGGCGCGGCCATCGGCACCGCGCCGGCCAAGGCCGCTCCGCCCCCGACCTCGCCCGCGCCGGACAGGACGGCGTCCGCACCGCCGGCCGGCGCGGGCGCCGAGACCGGCGAGCCAGCGCCGACCGAGTCTTCCGCGCCGGCGGAAAGCGTGGACCGGCAGATCGAGCGCGCGTTCGAGGCGATCCGCGCGCAGATCGCCGACGGCACGCTGGCGCACGCCGACGGCGGCTTGACAAGCGCCAGGATCCGGCGCACCTATGGCATCGGCGAGCTGGCGGCCAGCCAGGTCCTCAAGCAGCTGGTGAGCGTCGGCCTGGTCTCGTCGTGGTCGTCGATGCCGGCCCCTGACGCGCGCGACCTCGCCGTCGCCCTGGCCGCAGGCCGTGACGCCGGCCACGACGGACCTGCCAGCCCCGCCACCCCGGCCGATGACGCACCCGGCGGCATCGCGCCCTGGCTGGCTGGCGGCGAACCGATCCGCCTCGGCGGGCCGGCCGACCACACGCGCGCGTTCGCCAGGGCGACGCGGCGCCACCCGCAACCCGTCGAGATGGTCGATCCCCGGCAGGCCTGGCAGCAGGTGCGCGGCCAGATCGGCGCCGCGCTGGCGCCGGACTTCGCCGGTTCCGATCCGGCGCTGCGCGACGCCTTCGAGGCGGCATGGAAAAGCCTCGGCAGCCCGAAACCCGGCGGCACGCCGCAGACCGACGCGATCCTGATGGCGCTGTGCCTCGATCGCCACCGCTACGACCGCAGCGGCACCGGCACGCGCTTCGTCGACTACCTGGTGGCGCGCCACGGCCTGTCGTATGCGCTCGACGCCCAGCTCGAGGCCATGCGCTACGGCCTCGAGGAAGAGTATGTCCGCCATGGCAGCAACCTGGTGCGCATCCACTACCGCACGGCGGCGCCGGCGCGCCATGACTACGGCACGGCCATGGCCGATGGCCAGTGGCGGCTGCGCACGCACCTGGCCGCGGCGCCGCAGGACGTCTACGATGCCTGCGCCGCCAGGGTGCGCGAGGCCATGGGCACGCTCGACCTGGAGCGCCAGGTCGCGCTGGCCCTGATGTTCCCCGACCTCCCCGAACTGTCGCACGAGGTGATCGCGCAAGCCGGCGCCGCCGGCGCGGATGCGCTGCCCGCCATCCACTGGCTGCAGCTCAACGCGACCGACCCGGCCGCGCTGGCGCAGGCGCGCAAGGTCAAGGTCGACGGCTACAGCAGCATCTGGAGCGATGCCGACATGGTCAGCACCATCCTGCTGGAACACCGGACCGACGCCGTGCGCTGGCTCGCGCCGGGCGCCGCCCACGACACGGCGGGCGACGCGCTCACCCGCATCGGCACGCCGGAGGCGCTCGATGCGCTGGCGCGCGTGGCCGCCGGCGCCAAGCCGGCGCTGGCGCGCTTCGCCCTGGCGGCGGAACGCTGGCCGGCGGCGGCGGCGTTCGCGCTGGCGCGCCTGCTGGCCGGCGGCGGCAAGGACCAGGGCCTGTTGATGCCCAGCCTGG
>DAMAFT010000644.1:0-905 GCA_031995805.1 Massilia sp. | reverse complement strand
CCTGGTGGACCTGGTGCGCAACCACCCGGACCTGCCCGCGCAGCTGCGGCCCTGGCTCGAACCGGCCGCCAACGCCCTGCTCGACGGCGTGCGCGCGCGGCTGGCCGGCCCCACCGACGTCGCCGCACCCGAGGACTTGCCCGAGGTGCTGGCGCGGGCCCCGTGGCTGCAGCCGAAGAAGAAATCGCTCGCCCCGCTGCAACTGGCGCCCCTGCCCCTGGCCAGCGTGGAACGCTGGGACGAGGGCGAGAAGGAAGCCATCCTGGCGCTGAACGCCTGGCAGAAATCGCGCTACCAGGACGCCGCGCGTTCGCCCGATGCGATGGCCGAGCAGCTCGGCTTCCGGCTCGACAAGAAGACGGCGGGCTACCAGGCGGCCTTCGATGCCTGCCGCGCCGCGCTGCGCGCGGGCCGGCCGGAGGAGTTGCTGGCGGCCTGGCGCGGCCTGATCGCCGAAAAGAAGAAGGAACGCTGGTATTACTATACGCTCGACGGCCTGGCGGTGGCGCACCTGCCGCCGGCGCTCGGCATCCCGTTCTGGAATGCCGCCGCCGCCGAGGCGTCCTGCTACGGCGTCGAATTCGTCGCCGCGGCCTGGGGACTGCCCGCCTTCCCCGGCGTGCTGGCGCGGATCGGCAGCGCGCCCAGCGAGAACCTCGGCACGGCCCTGCACTTCGGCGTGGTCGAACTGGGACCGATCGCGGCGCGCGCCTTCGCCAAGCTCAAGTCGCTGCGCGGGCTCGGCCGCGAATGGCTCAAGCGCTTCCCCGAGCACGCCGCCTGCGCCCTGATCGCGCCCGCGCTGGGCAAGCCGAACGAGGCGCGCGACTGCGCCGCCTCGGCGCTGCGCTACCTGGCCTATGTGCCTGGCACGCCCGCCTGGGGGACCAGCTGATGGACCGCAG
>DAMAFT010000643.1:0-3065 GCA_031995805.1 Massilia sp. | reverse complement strand
CAGAACAGCGGCGCCAACGTCCTGATCCAGAACGCCACCATCATCAACCTGCAGTTCAAATGAAACCACGCGCACTGATCCTGCTGTGCGCACTCCTGGGCTCCGCCGCCTCGGCGGCGGACCTGTCGCTCGCCGGCAATGCCCGCTACAACGTGCCCGTGCACAGCCTGAAGGAACTCCGCTTCATCTCCACGATCCGCCAGCAATACGACTTCAGCTGCGGCTCCGCCGCGCTGGCCACCCTGCTGAGCAATCACTACGGTTACCCGGTCAGCGAGACCACCGCCTTCCAGTCGATGTGGGAACACGGCGACCGCGCCAAGATCCGCAAGGAAGGCTTTTCGCTGCTCGACATGCAGAAATACCTGGCGACCATCGGCTTCAAGTCCGACGGCTTCCGCCAGCCGCTGCAAAAACTGATCGACGCCAGGCTGCCGGCCATCGTGCTGGTGTCCGAGAAGGGCTACAACCACTTCGTCGTGGTGAAAGGGGCCGAGGACGGCCGCGTCCTGATCGGCGACCCGTCCACCGGCACGCGCGCGATCACGCAGCAGCATTTCGAAGACATCTGGCCGACGCGGCTGCTGTTCGTGATCCACGAATCGCCGACCCGGCCCCAGTTCAACCTGACGTCGGACTGGCGCGCCGCGCCGCGCGCGCCGCTGGCCGACGCCGTCAGTCGCATGGGCTTCGACCTGTCGAGCCTGCCGAAATTCGGCCCCGGCGACTTCTAACAGGAGACAACATGCGCCTTCCCATCCGGATCGGCTGCGCCCTCGCCTGCGCCGCGATCGCCTGCCAAGGCCTGGCGGAACCGCAGGACGACCCGTTCGGCAGCGCCAACGCGGTCGCGCCGAGCACGCTCGACGAATACCGCGGCGGCTTCACCACCGACACCGGCATCGCCGTGTCGCTCGGCCTGGAACGCATTGTGACCATCAACGGCAACGTCGCCGACAGCAGCCGCATCGACTTCGGCGACCTGGGCAACCTGGCCGCGGGCCGCACCCAGCTCTCGAGCGACGCCGCCACCCAGCTGCGCATCATCCAGAACGGCGGCGGCGCCGTCGGCGTCGATTTCGGCCCCTCCGCGCTGGGGGGGACCGTGATTCAGAACAGTCTGAACAACCAGCTCATCAATAATGCGACTATCATTAACGCCAGCGTCGAGGGACGCGGCATGCTGCAGACGATGAACTTCCAGAACACCCTGTCGAACGCATTGAATACCGCCGTCAGCGGACGGTGACGAACCCAACGGAGAACAACAATATGCGAAGAATTCCAGCGCTGTACAGCGTGATTGGCGCAAGCGTAGCGCTCGCTTGCATTCCAGCCGGGGCCCAATCCGGACCCGAGCTGCTGGAGCAACTGAAAATCATGCGACAAGAGCTGGAAACGCAGCGCGCGCGTGTCGACGAACTCGAACGCCAGCTGCGCTCAACCGGCGTGAGCAATGCTCCCGCCATCAGTGCCGGCCAGCTCGAGCGGCTGCGCGGCACCGGCCCGGTGGCGGCCCAGCCGGAACCTCAGTCCACCGCGCAGTCCGCTGCGCGGTCCACCGCGCAGTCCGCTCCGCTGGACGGCCTGCGCGGCACCGGCGGCGCGCCGCAGCAGGGCCTGCCGGCGCCGGTGACCGGCAGCACCGACTCGGCCGCCCAGCAGCCGGTGGTCGCCAGCCAGGGCGGGCCGGTCGGCCGCGCTCCCGAACCCGGCCAGGGCGCGCGCACGCCGGAAGTGGCGCCGATCTTCGAGACCCCGGGCGTGCTGACCCCGCGCAACCGCCTGATCTTCGAACCGTCGGTGCAGTACGGCTATTCGTCCAGCAACCGCGTGGCCCTGGTGGGCTACACGGTGATCCCGGCCCTGCTGATCGGCCTGCTGGACGTGCGCGAAGTCAAGCGCAACACCACCACCGGCGCGGCCACCTTCCGCTACGGCGTCAGCAACCGCTTCGAGGTCGAGGCCAAGATCCCCTAC
This sequence comes from Massilia sp., assembly GCA_031995805.1. GTDB lineage: Bacteria > Pseudomonadota > Gammaproteobacteria > Burkholderiales > Burkholderiaceae_D > Telluria. The sequence continues at coordinate 1,085 of DAMAFT010000643.1, read as the reverse complement.
GTGTACCGCAGCGATTCCACCGTCAGCCGCGAGCTGTTTACCGGCACCGCGGCCGAGCGCGCTTTTGACACCAGCGGCAAGGGCATCGGCGACGTCGAGCTGGGCTGGCGCTACCAGCTCAACGAGGGCGGCATCGAAAAGCCCTACTACATCGCAGGCCTGCGCTTCAAGTCGCGCACCGGGCGCGATCCGTTCGAAGTCGTCACCGACTGCCAGACGCGCTGCCTGGGCGAGAACGTCACCGGCACCGGCCTGCCGCTGGACCTGCCGACCGGTTCCGGCTTCTACTCGGTACAGCCGAGCCTGACCTGGCTGATGCCGTCCGACCCGGCGATCTTCTTCGGCACCTTCAGCTACACCCACAACTTCAAGCGCGGCAACGTGTATCGCACCGTGCTCAACGGCGAACGCGAACTGCTCGGCGAGATCAAGCCGGGCGACGTGTTCGGCTTCAACATCGGCATGGGCCTGGCCCTGAACGAGCGCGCCTCGTTCTCGATCGGCTACGACCACAGCTCGGTCGGCCGCATGAAGCAGAACGGCCAGATCATCCCGGGCTCGGTGCGCCTGCAGCTCGGCACCCTGCTGCTGGGCGGCTCCTACCGCATCAACAACAAGCGCACGCTGAACATCTCGGTGGGCGCCGGCCTGACCCGCGACACGCCGGACGTGACGCTGATGGTGCGGATGCCGTTCGCGTTCTGACGCCGGCGCCGCACGAAAAAAAGGGCCACCTCGCGGTGGCCCTTTTTCGTTGGCGCAGCCGCCGTCGCGGCGTTACCGGTCAGATGTAGTAGACCGCGGCCGCCAGCGCCACCACCAGCCCTACCTTGGTGACCTTGTAGGCCGTCTTGTTCCACGCCTTGTAGCGGCGGCGGTACTGGCCCATCACGTAGGAGATGCGGAACAGCTTGCTGACCAGGCCGACCTGGTCGCCGCTCTCGTTGGGCGACGCGGCCGCCGTCATCATGGTGCGGCCGAGCCAGCGGTTGACGGCCGCCATCCAGCGGAAGCGCATCGGGCGCTCGACGTCGCAGAACAGGATCACGCGGTCGCTCTCGCTGGTATTCTCGGCCCAGTGCAGG
>DAMAFT010000642.1:0-3065 GCA_031995805.1 Massilia sp. | reverse complement strand
CCGTCCGGGAGGGTCAGCCTTCGGTGGTCTTGCCGTAGGCGGCGGCGTCGAGCAGGTTGGCGATCGCGGCCGGGTCGCTCGGCTGCAGCTTGAACAACCAGGCGCTGTAGGCGTCGGCGTTGATCGAGTCCGGCGCGTCGGCGGTCGGCTGGTTCACGGCGACGACGGTGCCCGAGACCGGGGCGTAGATGTCGCTGGCGGCCTTGACCGATTCCACCACGGCGGCATCGTCGCCGGCCGTGAAGGTCTTGCCGACCTGCGGCAGTTCGACGAACACGATGTCGCCCAGTGCGTCCTGCGCGTATTCGGTGATGCCGACGGTCAGGGTGCCGTCGGCTTCCTGGCGGACCCACTCGTGGGACTCGGTGTACTTCAGGTCGGCTGGGATATTCATGCGTTGCTCCTAGTGAGGGGGATGGGGGCTGTCAGTATAGTTTGTTCTGGCGCGGGCGGACCGGTCAGGAAGCCAGGATCTTGCCGTTACGCACGAACGGCAGCTTGACCACGGTGGCGGCCAGTTTCTTGTCGCGGATCTCGACGTGCACGGTGTCGCCGACGGCCACGTCCATCGGCACGCGCGCCAGCGCGATCGCCTGCTGCATGGTCGGGCTGAAGGTGCCGCTGGTGATCTCGCCGGCGCTGCCCGAGGCGGCCACCACTTTCTGGTGGGCGCGCAGGATGCCGCCTTTTTCGCGCAGGATCAGGCCGACGAACTGCTGTTCCTGGCCGCGCTGCAGGGCGGCCTTGCCGACGAAGTCGCGTTCCGACACCAGGTCGACGGTCCAGGCCAGGCCGGCGTCCAGCGGCGACACGGTATCGTCCATGTCCTGGCCGTACAGGTTCATGCCCGCTTCCAGGCGCAGCGTGTCGCGCGCGCCCAGGCCGGCCGGCTTCACGCCGGCGCCGTCCAGCGCGTTCCACAGCGCGTCGACCTGCGCGGCGGCGACGCCGATCTCGAAGCCATCCTCGCCCGTGTAGCCGGTGCGCGCGACCATCAGTTCGCCGAACGGGGTGTCGTTGACGACGACGGCGTTGAAGGGTTTCAGGCCTTCCGACGCTTCGCGCGCGGCCGGCACGGTATCCCAGAACTTGGCGCGGGCGTTCGGCCCCTGCACGGCGACCAGGGCGATGCCGTCGTCCGACAGGTCGGCGCGGCGCGGGGTGATGTCCAGGCCCGACTGCGACGTTTCGTTGCGCTCGCGGAGCCAGGCGATGTCCTTCTCGGCGGTGCCGGCGTTGACCACCAGGCGGAACCAGGTCTCGTCGAAGAAGTAGACGATCAGGTCGTCGATCACGCCGCCCTGCGGGTTCAGCATGCACGAGTACAGCGCCTTGCCGGGCGCCTGCAGCTTGTCGACGTTGTTGGCCAGCAGGCCGCGCAGGAAGGCGCGCACGTTGGCGCCCTTCAGGTCGACGACGCACATGTGCGAGACGTCGAACATGCCGGCGTCGCTGCGCACGGCATGGTGTTCCTCGATCTGCGAGCCGTAGTTGACGGGCATGTCCCAGCCGCCGAAGTCGACCATCTTGGCGCCGGCGGCGCGGTGTACGGAATTGAGCGGGGTCGCCTTGAGCGTCATGGAATGTCCTCGAACAGTGAATAGGGGCAGGGCACGCGGTTGCCCGCATGCGTTCGCACCCCTCTGTCCTCGGTACCTGAGAGATAGCGGCGTTGCCGCTTGCCCCTTCGGTGGGCCGCATGGGCCGCTCTCCAGAGTCGGTCCGCCGCGTTCTCGCGACGTCCCTTGACCGGTCCGGTTTGCCTGAGAGTTTTCGGGTGATGCCCCTTCGGCGGCAGCCTGCGCTGCGCTCTCCCGGTCAAGACTGCGAAGGATATGTCACCCGCCTGGGGAAGTCAATCCGGCCAGGCCGCGCACTATTGCAGTGCGTCACCACGGACGCTGGAGCGCGATTTGTTACACTTTGCTTCAACGACCTTGACCGGAGAATCGAACGATGAGCGAAGATCAAGCAAACGCGAAGGAAGCCTGGTTCACCCTGTCGGGCGACGTGAACAGCGACATGGTGCACCGCGTCTTCGAGGCGGTGTCCCACATGACCGAGGACGGCATCGAGACCGCGCACGTGCTGGTGCAGTCGAACGGCGGCTACGTCAGCGACGGCCTGTGCCTGTACAACTTCATGGCCGCGTCGCCGATCGACTTCGTCATGTACAACGGCGGCGCGGTGGCGTCGATCGCCGTGATCCTGTTCATGGCCGGCACCCGGCGCTACGCCAGCGAGACGGCGCGCTTCATGATCCACAAGTCGCACGCCACGGCGTCGCCCGGCTCGCGCCCGGATGCGCTCAACATCATCGTCGAGGGCCTGCGCGCCGACGATGCGCGCACCGAGTCGATCCTGCGCAAGCACGTCGAGCTCTCGCCCGAGCAGTGGGGCATCCACCAGTACGGCGACCTGCACCTGAATGCGCGCGACGCCAGGACCGCGCGCATCATCGACGACGTGCGCGACTTCGCGCCGCCGAAGGGCGCCAGCCTGCGCAATATCTGAGGCGCCGGCCGGGGCCGCGGTCCCGGCCGTGCCGCGCACGCGCGTCGCGGCGCGCGGACGAACGAACAGGGCCCGCACGGTCAAGCCGTGCGGGCCCTGTGGCCTTGCCGTGCCGGCGTCGGCCGGCGTCAGCGGTTGCCGTCGTTCTTGTGGCTCTGGCGGCCGGCGGCGGCGTGCTGTTCCGGCGTGCCGCCCTGGACGCCGCCCGAGCGCGCGTTCGAGGACGACGACGATGCCGATTGCTTGTTGCCGTCGTTCTTGTGGCTCTGCTGGCCTGCCTTGACGTGCTGCTCGTGCGAGCCGCCTTGGTTACCCGGACGCGAATTCTGGTTCGAAGCCATGATCATTCCTTTCAGTTGTTTGGGAAAGTGTCTTGCCCTGCCGAACGCTGCGGACGTTCTTGCCCGCAGCGCTTTCCGGTGCAGCCATGATGCAAGCCCGGCCGTGTCACGGGTATCGGAGCGTGCCCTCGTGCCTTGTAGGACTAGCGGCCATGCTCTAGAAATATTTTTTCTAAATAATTCATAAAAATAAAAAATAAATTCGTTGTT
>DAMAFT010000641.1:0-3071 GCA_031995805.1 Massilia sp. | reverse complement strand
TGGCGATGGGCGACGTGGTCAAGATGCAGGTGTTCCTGGTCGGCGACCCGGGCAGGAACGGCAAGGCCGACGTGGCCGGCTTCATGCAGGGCTACACGCAATTCTTCGGCGGCGCCCAGCCCAACCTGCCGGCGCGCGCCGTGGTCCAGGTGGCCGGCCTGTCGAACCCCGGCTGGCTGGTCGAGATCGAGGTGGTCGCCGCCAGAAAATAACGCCGCCGCACGCCAAGCCGCCGCACCGCTGTCCTTGCACCACCGTCTTCGCACCACGCCGTCCCATCGCCACGCAGTCCAATAATAAAGGGGTAATCCATGAAGAAGACCATCCTCCACGCCAGCGTCGCCGCCGCCCTCCTCGCCTGGAGCCTGGGCGCGGCGCATGCCGCCGACGACAAGCCGGCCGATCCGCCGGCGGCCGACACCCCGGCGCCGGCCGCCGACGCGGTGCCCGCCACCGGCGTCGTGATCGTGACCGGCACGCGCGCCACCGGCCTGAAGGCCGAGAACAGCGCTTCGCCGATCCAGGTGCTGGACGCCACCTCGCTGGCGCGCACGGGCCAGCCGGACCTGATCCAGGCGCTGTCGCAGAACCTGCCGTCGCTGAACGCCCAGGCCTTCGGCGGCGACATGGCCAACATGACGCTGTCGGCGCGGCTGCGCGGCCTGTCGCCGAACAACACGCTGGTGCTGGTGAACGGCAAGCGCCGCCACGGCACCTCGAACCTGGCCGTGCTGGGCGGCCCCTACCAGGGCGGCGCGGCGGCCGACCTGAACTACATCCCGACGGCGGCCATCGACCACATCGAGGTGCTGCAGGACGGCGCCGCGGCGGTGTACGGCACCGACGCGATCGCCGGCGTGGTCAACATCATCCTCAAGCAGAACTACAAAGGCCTGTCCGGCAACGTCAACGGCGGCGGCTACGGCGACGGCGGCGGCCATACCGGCGACGCCAGCGCCAACATCGGCCTGGCGCCGTTCACCGACGCGTTCCTGAGCCTGACGGCGGAAACCAAGTACCACGGCTTTTCCAGCCGCGGCGGCATCGATCCGCGCGTGACCGATCCGGCCAACCTGGCCGCCATGCCGCAGCTGCAGGACCATCCGGGCTATCCGTACGTGAACCTGATCTCGGGCGACGCCCAGTACCGCCAGCACATCGTCGCCGCCAACTTCGGCGCCGAGCTATCCGAGGACGTCAGCCTGTACAGCTTCGCCACCTACGGCAAGAAGAAGGCGCGCGCCTACGAGAACTACCGCACCCCGGACCGCCTGCCGACGATCTACCCGACCGGCTTCTCGCCGCAGGAAGTCTTCGACGAGGAAGACTGGGCCTTCACGGCCGGCGTCAAGGGCCACCTGGCGGGCGGCTGGAACTGGGACCTGTCGAGCACCTACGGCAAGGACACGGCCAAGCTGGGCGTGGCGCACACGGGCAACGTCGCGCTGTTCGCCGACACCGGCGCCACCCCGACCGAATTCCATGCCGGCAAGTTCGTCGCCAGCCAGTGGACCAACAACCTGGACGTCAACCGCGAATTCGACGTCGGCTGGGCGCGCCCGCTGACCTTCGCGCTGGGCCTGGAGCACCGCCGCGACGAATACGAGATCGGCGCCGGCGACGCCGCCTCGCGCTACAAGGAAGGCTCGCAATCCTTCCCCGGCTTCTCGCTGACCGACGCCGGCACGCACAGCCGCAACAGCAAGGCCGGCTACCTCAACTTCTCGTCGCAGCCGGTCCAGGGCTGGACCGTCGACCTGGCCGGCCGCTACGAGCACTTCAGCGACTTCGGCAGCGCCAAGGTCGGCAAGCTGACCAGCCGCTACGACTTCAGCCCGGCGGTCGGCATCCGCGGCACCTATTCGAACGGCTTCCGCGCCCCGACGCTGGCCGAGTCCTACTACTCGGCCACCAACGTCGGCCCGCGCACCGCCTTCGTCCAGTTGCCGCCGAACTCGCCGGGCGCGCGCCTGGTGGGCGTGAACGGCCTGCGCCCGGAAGCGTCGACCAACGTCAGCGCCGGCATCGTGCTGAACCCGGCGTCGAACGTGTCGGTCACGCTGGACGCCTACCAGATCACGATCCGCGACCGCATCGTCGGTTCCGGCTCGCTGTACGGCTCGGGCGGCGCGGTGAACTCGCCGGCCGTCACCGCCGCGATCCTCGCGAACGGCAACGTGCTCGACCCGAGCGTGGTGCAGACCGGCATCAACATCTTCTCGAACGCCATCAACACCCGCACCCGCGGCCTGGAACTGGTCACCACCCTGAACAGCAACTACGGCGCCAACGGCCGCGTCGACTGGTCGCTGGCGGCCAACTACAACAAGACGCAGGTCATCAAGATCAACCAGGCCCCGGCCGAACTGCAGCCGCAGACGCTGCTGGACGCGACGGCGATCTCGGACATCGAGACCGCGTCCCCGCGCGTGCGCGTGAACCTGGGCGCGCTGTGGAAGGTCGGCAACTGGACCGTGAACCTGCGCGAGAACATCTACGGCAAGTCGTCGGAACTGCAGTCGTCCGACGGCGCGACCTACTACGAGACCGAGATCAAGCCGACCGCGATCACGGACCTCGAGGTCAGCTACCAGTTCAACAAGGCGTGGACCGTGTCGGTGGGCGCGAACAACCTGTTCAACCGGTACCCGGACCATATCAACGGGTCGCTGCTGGCCGAGCAGCGCGCCAACCTCGACAACGCGGCGGTGACGGTGTACCCGTCCTTCTCGCCGTTCGGGATCAACGGCGGCTACTACTACGCGCGGGCCGGGTTCAAGTTCTAGCCGTGTTCGTGCGCTTGCGGCGCCAGCGCGGCGCCGCAGTCCTTGCAGAAGCGGGCCGACGCCTCGTGGCCGCCGCTGCCGCAGGCGGCGCAGCCGCGCGGCGGAAAGTGCGCACCCGGCGGCCGCAGCGCCCCTTGGCGACGGTCGCCGCGGCGCAGCGTCATCTCGGCCGTGACGATCCCGGTGGGCACGGCCAGGATGCCCCAGCCCAGCAGCATCATGAAGGACGCGATGGCCTTGCCGAGGTGGGTGTGCGGCGTGATGTCGCCATAGCCGACCGTCGTC
>DAMAFT010000640.1:0-3078 GCA_031995805.1 Massilia sp. | reverse complement strand
CAATGTCGATACCGACGCCATCATCCCGAAGCAGTTCCTCAAGTCGATCCGCCGCACCGGCTTCGGCCCCAACCTGTTCGACGAGTGGCGCTACCTCGACCACGGCGAACCGGGCATGGACAACAGCCGCCGTCCGCTCAATCCGGACTTCGTGCTGAACCAGCCGCGCTACGCCGGCGCCTCGATCCTCCTGGCCCGCAAGAACTTCGGTTGCGGCTCGTCGCGCGAGCATGCCCCGTGGGCCCTGCAGCAGTACGGCTTCCGCGCGATCGTCGCGCCAAGCTTCGCCGACATCTTCTTCAACAACTGCTTCAAGGGCGGCCTGCTGCCGATCCGCCTGAGCGAAAGCCAGGTCGAGCAGTTGTTCGACGACGTCAAGGCCTTCCCCGGCTACAAGCTGGTGGTGGACCTGGAGCGCCAGACCGTCGGCACGCCGGACGGCAACCTGGCCTTCGCGTTCGAGATCGACGAGTTCCGCAAGTACTGCCTGCTGAACGGCCTGGACGACATCGGCCTGACCCTGCGCCACGCCGACGAGATCCGCGCCTTCGAGGAGCGCCACCTGCGCAGCCAGCCCTGGCTCGCCAACACCATCTGAGAAGAACCAGAACATGAAGATTGCCATCCTGCCGGGCGACGGCATCGGCCCGGAAATCACGGCGCAGGCCGTCAAGGTACTGAACGCGCTCGGCGAAAAATTCGAACTCGAGAGCGCTGCCGTCGGCGGCGCCGGCTACGCCGCCCACGGCCATCCGCTGCCGCCCGCGACCCTGGCGCTGGCGAAAAGCGCGGACGCGGTGCTGTTCGGCGCCGTCGGCGACTACAAGTACGATTCGCTGGAGCGCGCGCTGCGCCCCGAGCAGGCCATCCTCGGCCTGCGCCGCGAGCTGGGCCTGTTCGCCAACCTGCGTCCGGCGATCCTGTATCCGGAACTGGCCGGCGCCTCGACCCTCAAGCCGGAAGTCGTGTCGGGCCTGGACATCCTGATCATCCGCGAACTGACGGGCGACATCTATTTCGGCAAGCCGCGCGGCGTGCGCGAATGCCCGGACGGCCCGTTCGCGGGCCAGCGCGAAGGCTTCGACACGATGCGCTATGCCGAAGGCGAGATCCGCCGCATCGCCCACGTGGCGTTCCAGGCGGCGCGCAAGCGCGACAAGCGCGTGACCAGCGTCGACAAGGCCAACGTGCTGGAGACGTTCCAGTTCTGGCGCGACATCGTGACCGACGTGCACAAGGATTACCCGGACGTCGAGCTCGAGCACATGTACGTCGACAATGCCGCGATGCAACTGGTGCGCGCGCCCAAGAAATTCGACGTGATCGTCACCGGCAACATGTTCGGCGACATCCTGTCGGACGCGGCCGCGATGCTGACCGGCTCGATCGGCATGCTGCCGTCGGCCTCGCTCGACGCCAACAACAAGGGCCTGTACGAACCGTCGCACGGCTCGGCGCCGGACATCGCCGGCAAGGGCATCGCGAATCCGCTGGCGACCATTTTGTCGGCCGCGATGATGCTGCGCTTCTCGCTGGGCAAAAGCGAGCAGGCCGAGCGCATCGAGAACGCCGTCAAGGCGGTGCTGGCCCGGGGCCTGCGCACGCCGGACATCTTCGAGGAAGGCACGACGCGCGTCGGCACCGACGAGATGGGCGACGCCGTCGTCAACGCGTTGGCATAAGAAAGCGTTAGGGCGGGTTGAAGGAAGTGCTCCGGGTTTCCGTAGCACATCGATAGTTTATAAGGGCCGTGCAAAACCGTAGCGAGCGCAAGCAGTGGTGGTCGAGAAGCGCAGACCGCCAATGCACCGCGCAGTAGGTTTGGCAAGGTCCCCACGACAAGGGAAAATGATGAAACTAGTGGGTCTGGTTGGTTGGCGCGGCATGGTCGGTTCGGTCCTGATGCAGCGCATGCAGGACGAGGGCGATTTCGCCCACATCGAGCCGGTGTTCTTCACCACTTCGAACCCGGGCGGCGCCGCGCCGGCCATGGCCAAGAACGAAACCACGCTGAAGAGCGCCACCGACATCGCCGAACTGTCCAGGTGCGAGATCATCATCTCGTGCCAGGGCGGCGACTACACGACCGAGGTGTATCCGCAACTGCGCGCGGCCGGCTGGAACGGCTACTGGATCGACGCGGCCTCCACGCTGCGCATGAACGACGACGCCGTCATCGTGCTGGATCCGGTCAACCTGGACGTGATCAAGGACGCGCTCGCCAAGGGCATCAAGAACTACGTCGGCGGCAACTGCACCGTGTCGTGCATGCTGATGGGCCTGGGCGGCCTGTTCAAGCACGACCTGGTCGACTGGATGACGTCGATGACCTACCAGGCCGCGTCGGGCGGCGGCGCCCAGCACATGCGCGAGCTGCTGACCCAGTTCGGCACTATCAACGCGGCCGTCAAGCCGCTGCTGGACAATCCGGCGTCGGCCATCCTCGACATCGACCGCGGCGTGCTGGCCACGCAGCACGGCCTGTCGGCCGACGAGACCAGGCAGTTCGGCGTGCCGCTGGCCGGCAACCTGATCCCCTGGATCGACAAGGACCTGGGCAACGGCCAGTCGAAGGAAGAGTGGAAGGGCGGCGCCGAGACCAACAAGATCCTGGGCCGCCACGCGTCCGGCGCGGCGATCCCGGTCGACGGCCTGTGCGTGCGCATCGGCGCGATGCGCTGCCATTCGCAGGCGCTGACCATCAAGCTCAGGAAGGACGTGCCGCTGGACGAGATCGAGGACATCATCGCCAGCGACAACCAGTGGGTGAAGTTCGTGCCGAACACCCGCGAAGCGTCGATGCGCGACCTGACCCCGGCCGCCGTCACCGGCACCTTGACCATTCCGGTCGGCCGCGTGCGCAAGATGTCGATGGGCCCGGACTACATCTCGGCCTTCACCGTCGGCGACCAGCTGCTGTGGGGCGCGGCCGAGCCGCTGCGCCGCATGCTGCGCATCGTGCTGGAAAGCTGACCCCGACTGGCTGGTCGGGTTCCGACATGCAAAAAGGCGGCGCTGGTGCCGCCTTTTTGCTTCATGCGCGCGAACGGCCTCGTCGCCCCCTTGGCCGAACGGCAT
>DAMAFT010000639.1:0-3082 GCA_031995805.1 Massilia sp. | reverse complement strand
GTGCGCGGCTGCCAGTCGAAGCCGATGGTATTGCGCAGGCCCGTGGCGACGATGTTGCGGTTCGAGAAGTCCTGGTTGAAGCGCAGGATCGTGGCGTTTTCCTGGTTGGTCTCGTTGCAGTCGTTGCAGGTGCTGCCGACGCTCAGGTACAGCATGCCGTCGGGGCCGAAGGCGATGGTGCGGTTGGCATGCTGGCCGGCATCGGGCAGGTCGCCCGCCAGCATCTTCAGCGCGCCCAGGCGGCCGTCCGGCCGGATATCGGCCACGAACAATTCCTTCACCGTGACCAGGTAGAGCTTGTCGTCCTTGATGGCCAGGCCGTGGGCGCCGGCGCGGCTGGCGACGATTTCCGGCGGGCCGTCGGCACGGCCGTCGCCGTTGGCGTCGCGCAGCAGCAGCACGTCGCCCTGGTCGCGCCGGCTGGCGTAGACGTTGCCATTGGGCGCGACGGCGAGGATGCGGACGTTCTTCAGCCCGGTGGCGAAGGGCGTCACCGCGAAGCCGGCCGGCGCCTTGATGCCGGCCATGCGCTCGGCCGTGGGGGCGACCTTGTCGGGCTTGAAGATGTGGACCTGCGCGCCGACGTTGGTGCCGTCGCCCTGCTGGGCCCAGGCGCCCGCGGCGACCAGGGACAGCACTGCCATGCTGATAGGACGTTTCATCGCATTCGCTTTCGAAAAAGATCGATCGGGGGAAGAACGATCCATCATTCCTCGGACAACCAGCATTGTCTGTTTGCGAACTCACCAAGCCCACAGTCTGCGCCACATCAAACCGGGGTCAGAGCCCGGCTCTGACCCCGGTTTGATGGATCGCATCAGTTGCGGGGGAGGGGCTTGCCTTTGGCGATGACTTCGCGGCAGTCGCCCTTCAGGGTGGCGTTGTCGTAGTCGGTCCAGCCGTAGCTGTCGACGTAGCGCTTGTGCGGGCGGAAGGCGGGGTTGGCGAAGCTCCAGTCCAGGTGTTCGTCCGGGTAGCGCACGCCGCCCAGGTCAAGCAGGGTGTGGAACATGTTTTCGGTGGCCAGCTTCGCCTTGCGGTGGCGGCGCAGCAGGTCGACCTTGCCGGGGTGCTGCTGCGCGTACTCGTCGGAATACCAGGCGAAGGCGGAGACGTGGAATTCGTACTGGGTGTTGTGGCCGTGGAAGACCAGCTTGCAGCTGTTGTCGTACAGCGTCTGGCCGTGGTCGGCCACGTACAGCAGCGAGGCCGGCGCGTGCGTGCCCTTGAGCGTCTCGATCACGCGGTCGAGGAACCAGTCGGTGTACAGGATCGAGCTGTCGTAGCTGTTGTTCAGCTTTTCCTTGATGTCGATGTCGGTGAACACCGGCTTGTCGACGCCGTACAGCGAGGGCTGCCATTTGTCGAACTGCTTCGGGTAGCGGTGGCTGTAGTTCCAGTGGCTGCCCAGCGTGTGCAGCACGATCAGCTTGCGCGGCGCCGGGTCGTCCAGCGCGTGCGCCAGCGGGGCGAACAGGATCTCGTCGTAGTTCGAGGCCTCGGTGAAGCCGCCCAGGTTGAGGAAGTCGACCACGTCGGCTTCCTTGGCGAACACGGATACCGGCGTGTCGAACTTGCCGAACGAGATCTGGTTCGACAGCCAGAAGGTCTTGTAGCCCGCTTCCTTGAAGGCGCTCAGGAAGGATTTTTCCGAGAAGCCGTCCTTCAGGCTCTGCATGGCCGGCTTGCGCGAGACGATGACCGGCACCGACAGCCGCGTGGCCGACACCGACGTGATGACGTCCGCCAGCGGCACCAGGTTGGCCTGCCGCGACAGCAGCGGATTGGTGTCGCGCGCATAGCCGTTCAGGCTCCAGCGGTCGTAGCGCGAGGATTCGCCGATCACCATCACGACCACCTGCGGCCCTGCGGCGGCGGCGCCGTCCGGATGGGCGTGGAAGCGGAAGGCGGCGCTGCGCCGGTCCAGTTCGGCGAGGTAGACGCGCTCCTTGTAGAAGTCGACGCCGCGCGCGACCACGCCGAACGGCCAGGCGTGGGCAAAGGCATCGAGGTCGAACGGCACCTGCGCCCAGTGCGCCAGCGGCGGGAAGCCCGCGCGCGGCGCGGCGGCCGGCGTGGACGCCGCCGCGTCGGCGTCGCCGCCTGCGCCGGAAGCCGGCGCCGACGCCGCGGGCGGCGCCACGCCGAATTCCAGTCCATAGGCGAATACCCCGGCCGACGCGGCCAGCGCCGCCAGCACGATCCAGCGCGAGACGTCGTCCCAGTCCAGATCGTGCGTGCGCCAGGCCGCCACCCAGCTGCTGGCGAACCAGGCGACGACGCCGGCGGCGACGGCGAGCAGCAGCCAGACCTTGCTGCCCAGGAATTCCAGCGCTTCCGACGGACTGGTCTCGGCGATGATGCCCAGGTGGTGGGTCGAGATGCCCTGGCCGTAGAAGGCATACAGATAGAGCTCGACCGGCAGCGCCAGGAAAGCCGGCAGCAGCAGCCAGTGGAAACGGGCAGGGCGCTTGAACAGGGCCCAGACGGCCAGCCAGGTCATCAGCTCGATGCCGGCGACCATGCCCGGATGCGCCAGCGGCTGGCCGGCCAGGACGCCGATGCATGGGATGCAGGACAGCAGCAGATAGGTGAGCGCGACATACAGGTTGCGCGGGCGCAGCAGGAGTGACATCGGAACCGGCGGGTCGGAAAGAACGCGAAGGCGGCTATTATCCAGTGTTTGCCCCGAGAAATCCCGGGCCGCAGCATGTGGGATGACAGCGCGATTGCACTAGATGTATCTCAAGCGCGACATTCCATTATCGTTTACGCATGCTTGTGCCATTCCTCGGGCGACATGTCGGCGACCTTGTTGACCATCTCCTGCTTCGGGTCTATACTCGCGAGTTCTCGTTTTATTCTGCACATCGTATACGCATTCGAAAGCCGCTCCTTTTGGTGAGTGGCTGTTCTCGCCTGTACGGCAGGATACGAGCTAGGTTTCAGTCCCCGGGCGAGCAACAGGGTCCGGGTCGTCAACGCAGTAATTTGTTGGATTAAGAACGATGCCAACCATCAATCAACTGATTCGCAAGCCGCGTGAAGCCGCGGTTGTGAAGAGCAAGTCGCCGGCACTGGA
>DAMAFT010000638.1:0-3082 GCA_031995805.1 Massilia sp. | reverse complement strand
CTCAGCCCCCCAGCGCCTTCTCGATCCGCCCCACCAGCGCCGGATCCTCCGGCGTCACCTTGCTCGGGAAGTAGTCGAGTACCTTGCCATCGCGTCCGATCAGGTATTTGTTGAAGTTCCACTTGGGCGCGTTGCCGGTGGCCTTGATCAGTTCCGCGTACAGCGGATTGGCGCCGTTGCCGCTGACGACGGTGCTGGCGAACATCGGGAACTTTACGCCGTAGGTGTTGTAGCAGAGGTCGGCGATCTTCTTGGCGTCGGCGTCTTCCTGCTTGAAGTCGTTCGACGGGAAGCCCAGCACCACCAGGCCGCGCGGGGCGTACTTCGAATACAGCGTTTCGAGGCCCTGGTACTGCTTGGTGAAGCCGCAGTAGCTGGCCGTGTTCACGACCAGCACGACCTTGCCGGCGTACTGGCACAGGTCCTGCGGCGCCTCGTCCTGCAGGCGCTTGAAGGTGTGGTGCAGCACGGCCGGGCAGCTCGCCGGGCTGGCCGACGGCGGCTGGGCGGCGGGCGATGGCGCCGGCGCCGGTGCGGCGGCGAAGGCGCTCGACGCGACGGCGGCGCCGAGGGAAAGCAGCAGGACGGAAAGCTTGGACATGGCAGTGTTCGGGCAGGGTTGAAGGAGCTTCATTCTATGCCAAACGCGCCCGTCCCACCGGTCACTCGATCGTCACCTTGGCCAGGTCCGCCTTCGGCTGCGGCCACTTCAGGTCCATCGCCTGCATCGTCTCGAGTAGCAGGTGGGCGATGATCAGGTTGCGGTGCGTCTTGGAGTCGGCCGGCACCACGTACCAGGGCGCGTGCTCGCGGTCGGTGGCTTCCAGCGCATCCTCGTAGGCACGCTGGTAGTCGTCCCATTTCGCGCGCGCGACCAGGTCGCTCGGGTCGAACTTCCAGTGCTTTTCCGGATCGTCCAGCCGTTCCTGCAGGCGCTTCTTCTGCTCGTCCTTCGAGATGTGCAGGAACACCTTCACGATCGTCGTGCCGGACTCGGACAGCATGCGCTCGAAGTCGCGGATCTGGGCGTAGCGGCGCTCGCATTCGTCCATGTCGATGGTACCCAGTATGCGCGGTACCAGCACGTCTTCGTAGTGGCTGCGGTTGAAGATCGCGATCTCGCCCTTGCCCGGCACGTGCGGATGCACGCGCCACAGGAAGTCGTGGGCCTGCTCGCGCGCCGTCGGCACCGAGAACGACGTCGCGTCCAGGCCCATCGGATTGATCTGCGAGAACAGCGCGCGCACGGTGCCGTCCTTGCCCGCCGTGTCCATGCCCTGCAGGACCAGCAGCAGCTTCTTCTCGCGCGCGGCGTACAGCTTTTCCTGCAGGCGCGCCACCTGGGCGGTCAGCGCGTCAGTGAGCGCCCGCTCGCGCTCCTTGACGTCTTCCTTGCCGTTGCCGTTGCCGCCGTCCTTCCCGCTGTCCTTCCCGTTCTCTTTCCCATTCTCGCGCAGCGGCGTCGCGCCGGCGTCGTCGTCGTCGAGCTTGAAGTCCTTCGAGACACGGAAGCGTGCGAGGGCCGACTTCATGCCGCCTCCGCCATCCGGCGGTGCTCGATCAGCATGCAGTGGTTCATCACCACGTCCAGCCCGGCCGCGCGCGCCAGGTCGGCGGCCGCCTGGTTCTCGATCCCGAGCTGCATCCACAGGGCGCCGGCGCGCACGTCGATGGCATCCCTGGCGATCGGCGGCACGTCCTCGGCCTTGCGGAACACGTCGACGACGTCGATGCGCCGGCCGTCCTGCGCCAGCGCGTCGGCCGCTTCCTGCAGCGTGGCGTGCACCTTCTCGCCGAGGATCTCGGCGCCCGCGTAGGCGGGATTGACGGGGAGGATGCGGTAGCCCTGCTGCTGCAAGTAGGCGCCCACTTCGTGGCTGGCGCGCTCCGGCTTGTCCGACATGCCGACGATGGCGATGGTGCTGGCGGCGCGCAGCAGTTGTTCGATGGTTTTCATGGTGTTGGCATGGCTGGTTGTCCTTGGCGCTAGCTTAGCAGGTTCGCGGCGCCGGCCGGCGCAACGATGCCGCCGTTGCCCCTGCCGCGGGAATGTGGAAAGATGGCGCGTTCCCCGCCACCGGATCCCGCCATGTTCCTGCGTTCCTCCCCTGTCCTCGCTGCGCTGTGCCTGTCCATCCTCGCCTGCCTGCCCGCACGGGCCCAGTCGCTGGCCGACGTCGAGCGCGCCATCGTCCCCGTGCAGGACTGGGGCGGCACGCCGGCAGACGCCGCGCGGGCGCGCCCGCAAGCGATCACTCACATCACCCTGCACCACCAGGGCGAGCCGTTCGCGCCGGGCACCGATCCGCGCCAGTACCTGCGCAATCTGCAATCGTGGTCGCGCACGACCAAGGGCTGGCTCGACATCCCCTACCACTACATCATCGACCTGGACGGCCGCATCTACGCCGGCCGCGACATCGCGTATGCGGGCGACACCAATACCGAATACGATCCGACCGGCCATGCGCTGATCGAAGTGGTCGGCAACTTCGAGGAAGTGGAGCCGAACCAGCGCCAGCTCGATGCGGTCGTGGACCTGATGGCCATGCTGGCCGCCAAGTACCACGTGGGCCTGGACGCCATCCGCAGCCATCGCGATTATTCGGACCATACCGTGTGCCCCGGCGCGCACCTGTACCGCTACGTGCGCGAGGATTATTTCCGCCACCGGGTGGCGCTGAAGCTGGCGCAGGCGCGTGCCGTGCGTCCCGCGCCGTGACGATCAACCGCCGCAGCTGTTGGTGTCCCACTTCCAGTCGTTGCTGAGCGGGTCGAACACGCGCGGCGCCTGCCATTTCTCGGTGCGGCCGTCCGGGAAGGTGCGCACGCAGCTGCCGTTCACGCACTGGTTGCGGCAGGTCAGCTGCTGCACGTTGCGCGACTGGACCCGCGGCGCGGCCCTGGCGACCCTGGGCGCCCTGGCGGCCTCGCGCCCGACCTCGGTCTGCGCGACCAGTTTGGCGAACGATGCCGGCGCCTGGCGCGTACCGGAATTGAACAGGCGTTCCTCGACCTTGCAGGCGTCGCCCGGCTGCGCAAGGCACAGACCACGCGCAACGCGAAGATCCATGCCGTCAAT
>DAMAFT010000637.1:0-3085 GCA_031995805.1 Massilia sp. | reverse complement strand
AAGGTGGGCGGCGGCCTGGTGCGGCGCGACAACGAGGGCAATGCCGTCACGCCGCGCAGCGACCTGGCCTACGTCGGCGCCAGCTGGAGCCTGTCGACCGCCGTCGTGCTCGACGCCCAGGTCGCGCGCCTGGACTTCAAGAACAGCGCCAACGACACAAATATGTATCTGCTGCGCGCCAACTACAACTTCTCCAAGCGCACCGTCGTCTATGCGGGCGCCGGCCGCGTGCGCAACGGCGGGGCCGCCGCAGTGGCGGTGAGCGCCGGCGCCACGGTGGTCGCGGGAGGATCGCAGAACGGCCTCACGGCCGGCATCCGGCATGCGTTCTGAGCGCCGGACCCATCACCGAGTCAACAGCAATCACACAAGGAGGCAGACATGGCGGACAACCGCGGCGTAGTCTACATGGGGCAGGGCAGGGTCGAAGTGCACGACATCCCGTTCCCGAAACTGGAAGATCCGAAGGGGCGCAAGATCGAGCACGGCGTGATCCTGCGCGTGGTCTCGACCAATATCTGCGGCTCGGACCAGCACATGGTGCGCGGCCGCACCACGGCGCCGGTCGGCCTGGTGCTGGGCCACGAGATCACCGGCGAGGTGCTGGAAGTCGGGCGAGACGTCGAGACGCTCAGGAAGGGCGACCTGGTGTCGGTGCCGTTCAACGTGGCCTGCGGGCGCTGCCGCACCTGCAAGGAACAGCATACCGGCGTGTGCCTGAACGTCAACGAGTCGCGCGCCGGCGGCGCCTACGGCTACGTCGACATGGGCGGCTGGATCGGCGGCCAGGCCGAGTACGTGATGGTGCCGTACGCCGACTTCAACCTGCTCAAGTTCCCCGACCGCGACAAGGCCATGGCCAGGATCCGCGACCTGACCTGCCTGTCCGACATCCTGCCGACCGGCTACCACGGCGCCGTCACGGCCGGCGTGCGTCCGGGCAGCACCGTGTACATCGCCGGCGCCGGTCCGGTGGGCATGGCGGCGGCCGCCTCGGCGCGCCTGCTCGGCGCGGCCGTGACGATCGTCGGCGACGTCAACCCGGTGCGCCTGGCGCATGCGCGTGCAGTGGGCTTCGAGACCGTCGACCTGTCGCAGGACGCCACGCTGGCCGACCAGATCGCGGCGATCCTGGGTACGCCGGAAGTCGATTGCGCCGTCGATTGCGTCGGCTTCGAGGCGCGCGGCCACGGCCACGCGGGCGCCCAGCACGAGGCCCCGGCCACGGTGCTGAACTCGCTGATGGAAATCACCCGCGCGGCCGGCAAGATCGGCATCCCGGGCCTGTACGTGA
Organism: Massilia sp.; assembly: GCA_031995805.1. GTDB lineage: Bacteria > Pseudomonadota > Gammaproteobacteria > Burkholderiales > Burkholderiaceae_D > Telluria. The sequence goes on along the minus strand of DAMAFT010000637.1, from coordinate 1,791 downwards.
CCGACGACCCGGGCGCCGTCGACAGTGCCGCCAAGCACGGCAGCCTGTCGATCCGCCTCGGCCTGGGCTGGGCCAAGTCGCACAGCTTCCATACCGGCCAGACCCCGGTCATGAAGTACAACCGCGGCCTGATGCAGGCGATCTTGTGGGACCGCATCAACGTCGCCGAGGTGGTCAACGTGCAGGTGATCAGCCTGGACGACGCGCCCACCGGCTACGGCGAATTCGATGCCGGCGTGCCGAAGAAATTCGTCATCGACCCGCACCGGATGCTGGCCGCCTGATGCATATTGCCCCGGCCGCCGGCCGGGGCATGGATACCGGAATCGAGAACCACCATGAATACAATCGCCGTCAAGGTCGTCAAGAAGACCCGCGAAGCCGACGACATCGTCAGCTTCGAGTTCGCCAGCGCGGACGACGCGCCGCTGCCGCCGTTTTCCGCCGGCTCGCACATCGACGTGCACGTCGGACCGGGACTGGTGCGCCAGTACTCGCTGTGCAACGACCCGGCCGACAGCCACCGCTACCAGATCGCGGTGCTGAAGGATCCGCAATCGCGCGGCGGTTCCGTCGCCGTGCACGATACGATCGCCGAGGGCGACGTGGTGCAGATCGGCGCGCCGCGCAACCACTTCCCGCTGGTGCCGGCCGGCCGCTACCTGCTGCTGGCCGGCGGCATCGGCGTCACGCCGATCCTGTGCATGGCCGAGCGCCTGGCCCGCACCGGCGCCGCCTTCGCCATGCACTACTGCACCCGCGCGCCCGAGCGCACCGCGTTCGCCGAACGCATCGCCGGCTCGTCGTTCGCCGACCGGGTGCACTTCCACTTCGACAGCAAGGAGGGCGGCCGCATCGACCTGCCGGCCGTGTTGGCCGCCGCGGCGCCGGACACCCACGTCTACGTCTGCGGCCCGGGCGGCTTCATCGACGTCGTCAGCGCCACGGCGCGCGCCCAGGGCTGGCCGGACGAGCGCGTCCACTTCGAGTACTTCGGCGCCGCTCCGGTCGACACGGCGGGCGACCGCGCATTCGAGGTCAGGATCGCCAGCAGCGGCATGGTCTACACGATCCCGGCCGACCAGCCGGTGACGCTGGCGCTGCAGCAGCACGGCATCGACATCATGGTGTCGTGCGAGCAGGGCGTGTGCGGCACCTGCGTGACGCGCGTGCTGGAGGGCCAGCCCGAACACCGCGACGTCTACCTGACCGACGAGGAAAAGGCCGCCAACGACCAGTTCACGCCGTGCTGCTCGCGCGCGCGTTCCGCCTGCCTGGTGCTCGACCTGTGACGGTGCGACAACCATGAATACCGACATCGACAGCGACCTGCGCGCCATCCCCTGCACCCTGATGCGGGGCGGAACCTCGCGCGGTCCCTTCTTCCTAGAATCCGACCTGCCGCGCGATCCGGCCGCGCGCGACCGCGTGCTGCTGGCCGCCATGGGTTCGCCCGACAGCCGCCAGATCGACGGCCTGGGCGGCGCCCATCCGCTGACCAGCAAGGTCGGCATCGTCCGCCCGAGCACGACGCCCGGCGTCGACCTCGACTTCCTGTTCGCCCAGCTGCAGCCGGACCGGGACACGGTGGACGTCACGCCCAACTGCGGCAACATGCTGGCCGCCGTGCTGCCGTTCGCGCTCGAGCGGGGCCTGCTGCCGGCCGGCGCCGCCACCACGACGGCGCGCATACTGACGCTGAACACCGGCATGCAGTGCGACGTCACCATGCAGACGCCCGGCGGCCGCCTGCAATACCTGGGCGACGCCCGCATCGACGGCGTGCCCGGC
>DAMAFT010000636.1:0-3100 GCA_031995805.1 Massilia sp. | reverse complement strand
ACGGCGCGCGCAGCGCCGCCAGCATGAGGACGCGGCGCCGGACGGGCCGCAGCCCGGGCCGCCGGACGCCCGGGATGCGCAGGCGGTCGCCGAGGCGCTGCGCGCCGTCCAGGCCGAGCGGGCGCGGGTGCACGAGACCGCCGCCGCACTGGCCGTGCGCATCCGCGAGGACGATGCCCGGCGCGAGCGCGCCAGCGCATTGACGTCCGAGATCGAGCGCCAGCGCGCCGTCGAGGACCGCTGGGCCAAGCTGGCCGAGCTGATCGGCTCGGCCGACGGCAAGAAGTTCCGCAACTACGCCCAGCAGTTCACGCTCGACGTGCTGCTCGGCTATGCCAACACCCACCTGGCGCAACTGGCGCGGCGCTACCGCCTGGAACGCGTCGCCAGCCAGGCCGGCCCGTCGCTGGCGCTGGTGGTGCGCGACCAGGACATGGGCGGCGAGGTGCGCTCGGTGAATTCCCTGTCCGGCGGCGAGAGCTTCCTGGTCTCGCTGGCGCTGGCGCTGGGACTGGCCTCGCTGTCCTCGAACCGGGTCAGAGTCGAGTCGCTGTTCATCGACGAGGGCTTCGGCAGCCTCGACAGCGAAACGCTGGGCGTGGCGATGGACGCGCTGGACGCGCTGCAGTCGCTGGGACGCAAGGTGGGCGTGATCTCGCACGTGCAGGAGATGACCGAGCGGATCGCGACCAAGGTGCTGGTGCGGCCGGCGGGCGGGGGCAGCAGCGCGGTGACGGTGCAGTGAAGGGGCAATGAGCGGTGCTACAATGCGCCCTCCGCCGTTCCCGCCCAGGCGGGAACGGCATGCCTCCTTTTCTTCTGGTTCAATCATGTCCAAACCCACCCGCATCCTGACCTTCAAGTGCGCCAAGTGCACCAAGCCGGTCAAGGTCTTCCTGCAGCAGGTCTCGGCCTGCTCCCACGTCACGCCCTACCAGGGCATCTGCGCCTGCGGCGAGATCCGCCGCCACGCCACCGGCAACCCGGACGCCGTGAAAGCCTTCGTCGAGACGGGCGCCACGCACTCGCACCACCACCATTGAGCGCGGCCATGAACACGCCTGAAGGCGCGGCGCGCATCCACTGGGTCGAGGACGGCGCGCCGCGTTCGGCGCGCTGGCGCTCGGAAAGCGGCTGGCCGGCCCCGCGCAAGGTCGTCCTGGCCGACGACACCATGAACGCCGACACCGCCTACCGGCTGGCGCTGGACGGCACCGCCCTGCTATGGCGCGGCGACTTCCAGAACGCGCGCCAGCTGGTGCAGGCGCTGGCGCGCCGCATCGACCACAAGGGCGGGCGCGCCAGGCGTTCCGCCAAGGCGAAGGCCGACCAGGCCGCGCCGACGCCCACCGAACAGTTCCACCGCCACCGCCTGGCCCAGCTGCAACGGGCGCGTACGCTGGCGATGCTCCTGATCCCGTTCGACGCCGGCCACGCCATCCCGCTGCGGCGCGCGCCCGACGTGCGCGAAGCCTGCACCGAAGCCTGGGGTCCGTGCGACGAACCGCACGTGGCCTCGCTGCGCGAGCTGCTGGGCGTGATCGGCGCCCACGAGTGGCGCCGCAAGGGCGTGTTCGTGCCCGCCCTGGACGAACGCATCCATCCCTGGTACGGCGTGTTCTCGCCGGTGCGCGGCGAATACCTGGAACTGGTCGCGCAGGCGCCGCTGCCGGCCGGCGCCACCATCGCCTTCGACGTCGGCGCCGGCACCGGCGTGCTGGCCGCCATACTGGCGCGCCGCGGCCTGCAGGACGTGGTCGCCACCGACCTGGACGAGCGCGCGCTCGGCTGCGCGCGGGCCAACATCGAGCGCCTGGGCCTGGCCGGCCAGGTCGAGGTGGTGCGCGCCGACCTGTTCCCGCAGGGCCGCGCCGGCCTGGTGGTGTGCAATCCGCCCTGGCTGCCCGGCAAGCCCAGCTCGGCCATCGAACACGCCGTCTACGATCCGGACAGCCGCATGCTCAAGGGTTTCCTGGCCGGCTTGAAGGAGCACCTGCTGGATGGCGGCGAAGGCTGGCTGATCGTGTCCGACCTGGCCGAGCACCTGGGGCTGCGCTCGCGCGAGCAATTGCTGGGCTGGATCGCCGCGGCCGGGCTGGCCGTCGCGGGCCGCCACGACGTCCGCCCGACCCATCCGAAAGCCGCCGACCCGGACGATCCGCTGGCGGCGGCGCGCATGCGTGAGGTCACGTCGCTGTGGCGCCTGCATGCGGCTTGATGGTGCGGCGACACCGATTTGCGTTCTCGGCCCGATGGCGTTACAATAGCGTTCTCAGACGCGGGGTGGAGCAGTCTGGCAGCTCGTCGGGCTCATAACCCGAAGGTCACAGGTTCAAATCCTGTCCCCGCAACCAAATTCGCATGACAAAAGCCCGACTCTCGTAGCCGGGCTTTTGTTTTCTGGGCCGCAGCAACGCATGAGAGACAAGAAAGACAACGCGACGATCGACTTGCCGGGCTTCGAGCCCGCGCTCGATGCCGAAGCCGGCGCCGTTGTCGCGGAACCGAAGCGCGGCGGCCCGCGCCTGCGCCGCGTGGCGCTCAGGCAGGAACAGCTGGCCCTGCTGGAAGACACCGATACGACCGGCCTGCCGGTCTGGAAGCGCGATCCCGATCTCGACCTGACCGGCCTGCCGGTCTGGAAACCGGATTGAATGCAGGGTGCGCACCCCGTGCCGCACCTGCCCGTTTTAAAATCGACACAAGCGCCGTGCGCAAGCACGGCATCCGTCTCGCTGCGTTGACGCGGCGATTTTCCACGCCGCCGTTCGCGGCATCACCGCCGTTATCGCACCGCATACCATGTCCGACACCTCCTTCGCCTCGCTGCAACTGGCAGCCCCCTTCCTCGCCAACCTCGACCAGCTCGGCTACAAGGAGATGACGCCGGTGCAGGCCGCCACCCTGCCCGTCATGCTGCAGGGCCGCGACCTGATCGCCCAGGCCAAGACCGGCAGCGGCAAGACCGCCGCGTTCGGCATCGGCATGCTGCTGCGCCTGAACCCGGCGCTGTTCGACGTGCAGGGCATGGTGCTGTGCCCCACGCGCGAACTGGCCGACCAGGTCGCGGGCGAGCTGCGCCGGCTGGCGCGCAGCAGCA
>DAMAFT010000635.1:0-3106 GCA_031995805.1 Massilia sp. | reverse complement strand
CGCCACCTTCCTCGGCTTCGTCTCGGATGCGGCGCTGAGCTCGGTCACGCTGGAAAACGATGGCGGCGCCTACTGGCCGACGGCCAACAACGTCGTCCTGGCGGTACCGGAGCCGGCCACCTACGGCATGCTGCTGGCCGGCGTGGGCCTGCTGGGCGCAGCGGCGCGGCGCCGCCGCGACTGAGCGCGCGCCGGTCCGGGCTGGCGCCGGCCCCGCCCTGCTTGCTATAATTTTGCAATTTTTCGCGCAGGGCGGGGCCGTGGCAAAACTCTATTTCAGGTATTCGGCGATGAACGCCGGCAAATCGACATCGCTGCTGCAGGTGGCTCACAACTACGAGGAGCAGGGCCAGAAGGTCAAGCTGTACACGGCCGCCATCGACGACCGCTATGGCGTCGGCCATATCACGTCGCGCCTGGGACCGCAGCGCCAGGTCGATGTGTTCGACCGCGCCACGGACTTTCTCGCGAGCGCACCGGCCGTGTCCTGCGTGCTGGTCGACGAAGCCCAGTTCCTGAGCAAGGAACAGGTGGTGCAGCTGCACCAGCTGGCCCAGGTACGCGGCGTCCCCGTCATCTGCTACGGCCTGCGCAGCGACTTCCGCGGCGACCCGTTCCCCGGCTCGGCCTACCTGCTGGCGCTGGCCGACGACATCGAGGAAATCAAGAACATCTGTACCTGCGGCAAGAAAGCGACGATGAACATCCGCGTCGACGCCGAAGGCAAGCGCATCCGCGAAGGCGAGCAGGTCAGCATTGGCGGCAACGAAAGCTACCGCCAGGCCTGCGGCCGCTGCTTCTACACGGGTTGACCGGCCCCGGCCGGCCCGCATGTCGATGCAAGCCTGCATGTCGATGCTGCCGACCTGGGCCTGCGCGCTCGGCGAGCTGGCGCTGTACCTGGCGCCGTCGCTGGCGCTGGCCGTCCTGCTGTGGATCGTCACGGCCGCGCATCCGCTGTTCTTCGTGTTCAGCGTCGTCGGCACGCTGTGCCACGAACTCGCGCACTTTTCGGTCGGCCTGCTGCTGGGGGCCGAACCCACCAATTTCTCGATCGTCCCGCGGCGCACCGGCCGCACCTGGGAACTCGGTTCCGTCACCTTCGCCAACCTGCGCTGGTACAACGCCGCCCCGGCCGCGCTGGCGCCGCTGCTGGTGCTGCTGGTGCCGCTCGGCGTGGCATGGTGGCGCACGCGTGGGGGCCTGGCCTTCGAGCCGGTCGACCTGGCCATCATGTTCTTCCTCGCGCCCCAGTTCCTGTCATTCTGGCCATCCCCGGTCGACTGGAAGCTGGCGGCCCGTTCCTGGCCCTGGGCGCCACTGCTGGCGCTGGTCTTGGCATGCTGGTATTTCAAGGATGCCGCCCTGGGGCTTATCAAGGCGTAAATACTTGGCGAAAAATCGCTTACGGCAGACTTAATTTCCGGCGATTCCGGCGCTTCAAGCGGGACAAGCCGCCTCTGGCACGTGGTTCTATCCTGTAGAATGGACCGCAAAGCGCGGTATGGCTGGCTTATCGATATTGGTCATGTCGCAATCCGCAGGAATCCCGTACGGAGAAACGCAGAATGAAGAAGCACGTGCTCATCGCCGCCATGGCATTTGCCATGTCCGCCCATGTGGTGACCGCACAGCCCGAGAAATCGGCTGCCATCGCAACGCCCGCGGCGCCTGCCAAGCCGGCGGACTCCAAGAAAGCCGCCCCGGCCCCGTCCTCGCTCGAGATGAAGCCGATCGCCGCCCAGACCCAGGCCGCCCTGTGGGCCTCGCGCGTGCTGGGGCGCTATCACTACAGCCCGGTGCCGCTGGACGACGCGATGTCGGTCAAGATCTTCGACAGCTACTTCGATGGGCTCGATGGCGAGAAGCTGTACTTCGTGCAGGCCGACCTGGATCACTTCGCCGCGCTGCGCACCCAGATGGACGACGCGATCAACAACGAAGACCTGACCGCGCCGTTCGCCATCTACAACCTGTACCAGAAACGCTTCGCCGAACGCATGGCCTATGCGCGCGGCCTGCTCAAGACCAAGTTCGACTTCACCTCCGACGAGACCATGGAGCTCGACCGCGAGAAGGCGGCCTGGGCCAAGAACGAGGACGAGATCCGCGACCTGTGGCGCAAGCGCGTCAAGAACGACTGGCTGCGCCTCAAACTGGCGGGCAAGGACGACAAATCGATCCGCGAGACGCTCGATAAGCGCTACGACAACTACGTCAACCGCATCCGCAAGCTGAACAACGAGGACGTGTTCCAGATGTTCATGAACGCGTACGCCACCGCGATCGAGCCGCACACCAACTACCTGGGTCCGCGCTCGGCCGACAACTTCGACATCGCCATGCGCCTGTCGCTGGACGGCATCGGCGCCGTGCTGCAGTCGCGCGAGGACTATACCGTGATCCGCGAGGTGGTCCCGGGCGGCCCGGCCGACAAGTCGGGCAAGCTGAAGGTGGGCGACCGCATCGTCGGCGTGGCCCAGGCCAACGGCCAGTTCACCGACGTGATGGGCTGGCGCATCGACGACGTCGTCCAGCTGGTGCGCGGCGAGCGCGACTCCATCGTGCGCCTCGACGTGCTGCCGGCCGACGCCGGCCAGGATGGCAAGCACATCACGGTATCGCTGGTGCGCAAGAAGATCACCATGGAAGAGCAGTCGGCCAAGAAGCAGGTCATCGAGGTCAAGGACGGCGGCGTCAAGCGCCGCATCGGCGTGATCTCGCTGCCGACCTTCTACCAGGACTTCGAGGCGCGCCGCAAGGGCGACAAGGACTTCAAGAGCGCAACCCGCGACGTCCAGCGCATCCTCGGCGAACTCAAGAAGGAGAAGGTCGACAATGTGCTGATCGACCTGCGCAACAACGGCGGCGGCTCGCTGATCGAGGCGGTGGAACTGACCGGCCTGTTCATCGACAAGGGTCCGGTGGTGCAGCAGCGCACGGCCGAGGGCCGCGTCGAGGTCGAGAGCGACACCAATGCCGGCCTGGCCTGGGATGGTCCGATGGGCGTGCTGATCAACCGCGGTTCGGCCTCGGCCTCGGAAATCTTCGCCGCCGCCATCCAGGACTACGGCCGCGGCGTCGTGATCGGCGAGCCGAGCCTCGG
>DAMAFT010000634.1:0-3110 GCA_031995805.1 Massilia sp. | reverse complement strand
CGAGATGTTCGACGACGAGATCGAATCGCTGCAGCTGTTCGACCCGCTGACCGGCAAGGTGCGCCAGAAGATCCCGCGCTTCACCGTCTATCCGGGCTCGCACTACGTGACCGGCCGCGCCACCGTGCTGAAGGCCGTCGATTCGATCAAGGCCGAGCTGGGCGACCGCCTCGAATACTTCCGCAAGGAAGGCAAGCTGCTGGAAGAACAACGCCTCGAGCAGCGCACCCGCTTCGACCTGGAAATGCTGGCCGAGGTGGGCTTCACGAAGGGCATCGAGAACTATTCGCGCCACCTGTCCGGCGCCATGCCGGGCGAGCCGCCGCCGACGCTGATCGACTACCTGCCCAAGGACGCGCTGATGTTCATGGACGAGTCGCACGTGATGATCGGCCAGCTCAACGCCATGTACAACGGCGACCGCTCGCGCAAGGTGAACCTGGTCGACTACGGCTTCCGCCTGCCGTCGGCGCTGGACAACCGGCCGCTGAAGTTCGAGGAATTCGAGCACAAGATGCGCCAGTGCATCTTCGTCTCGGCGACGCCGGCCGAGTACGAGAAGCAGCACGCCGACAACGTGGTCGAGCAGGTGGTGCGCCCCACCGGCCTGGTCGACCCGCAGATCGTCGTCAAGCCGGCGCGCTCGCAGGTCGACGACCTGATGGGAGAAATCACCGAGCGCATCGCCAAGGACGAGCGCGTGCTGGTGACCACGCTGACCAAGCGCATGGCCGAGCAGTTGACGGAATACCTGGGCGACCACGGCATCAAGGTGCGCTACCTGCACAGCGACATCGACACGGTGGAGCGCGTGGAAATCCTGCGCGACCTGCGCCTGGGCACGTTCGACGTGCTGGTCGGCATCAACCTGCTGCGCGAGGGCCTGGACCTGCCCGAGGTGTCGCTGGTGGCCGTGCTGGACGCCGACAAGGAAGGCTTCCTGCGTTCGGAACGCTCGCTGATCCAGACCATCGGCCGCGCCGCCCGCAACCTGAACGGCGTGGCGATCCTGTACGCGGACCAGGTCACGGACTCGATGAAGCGCGCGATCGACGAGACCGAGCGCCGCCGCGCCAAGCAGATCGCCTTCAACGAAGCGAACGGCATCGTGCCGAAGGGCGTCAACAAGAAGATCAAGGACATGATCGACGGCGTCTACAGCGCGGCGGCCGCCAAGAACATGCTGGAGCTGGAAGGTGCGCAGGAGATCGCGAAGGTCGAGGGCATGAGCGAGAAGCAGATCTCGAAGGAGATCAAGCGCCTCGAGAAGCTCATGGTCGACCACGCCAAGAACCTCGAGTTCGAGAAGGCGGCGCAGGTGCGCGACCAGCTCCATGTGCTCAAGCAGCAGGCCTTCGGCGCGCCGGGGGCGGACAATGTGGTGTCGATGCTGGGCAAGTGACGGCGACCGTCGTCCCCGCGCAGGCGGGGACGACGTTGTTTGCGCGGTAGCATGCCAATGACAGCTCACGCCAGCCGGCGTGCCCTCCCCTGTCGCCTCCTCGCCACCGCCACGATGCCCAACCCGATCCCGGCCATCGCCCACCCGTCCGGCTCCGGCACCTGCGACACCAGGTCGAGCCGCACCGCGTAGCACAACGCTCCCTTGCAGGCCGTGCCGGCGATCTGCTCGACGTCGTTGATGGCCTGCGCGTCGCGGATGGTCCAGCCGGCGGCCGGGTCGATCAACGTGTTCAGGTCGACCATCGCGCCATCCTCGTACAGGAAGCCGTGCATGCCGCTGGCCGTCTCGGCCGCGCCGACGACCTGGCCCAGGTTGTTGATGTCGTAGGCCATGCTGTCGGCGTCGGCCGCCAGCGAACCCAGGTTCTGCAGGATGCCGTCGGCGTACAGCAGCGCGCGGCGCGGGTACAGGTCGCCGCTGTCGTGGGAGATGGTGCCGGAGCCGACGATGTGGCCGAGGTCGTTGATCGAATAGCCGTAGGCCCAGGGGCCGCCGAACGCGCCCAGGTCGCGCAGCACGCCGTCCTGGTACAGGATCACGTTGGTCGGCCAGTTGGCGCCGCGCGCCCACTCGGCGGCGCCGGTGATGGCGCCGGCGCCGTTGATCGCGAAGCCATAGCTGCCGGCGTCCTCGATCAGCGTGCCGGCATCCGTATACACACCCGCGGTATAGCTGTACGCATGCGAATAGGCGAAGCCGTCGGTCCCCGTCACGCCGAACGCGCCGGTGATCGTGCCGGCGTTGTTGATGCCGTAGGCGCTGAAGCTGCCTTCCAGCCGGCTCAGGCTGCCGCCGCCGTAGAGGAAGCCGCTGGCGCTGCCCTCGCGCCAGACCGTGCCGACCACCTGTCCGTGGTCGTTCAGGTGGCGCGCGCTCGATGCGGCGCCTTCGCCGGTATCGAGGTCGACCAGGGTGCCGCCCGCGTAGACGAAGGCGTGGGTCGTCTCGCCCGCCGCCAGCTGGCCGGCGACGTCGCCGTGGATGTTGACGTCGTAGGCGGCGCTCCCGGCGCCGCCGACGACGGTGAGCGCATAGCGCGGCGGATCGGGGATCGGATTGGCCCGGGCCGCCGCCATGGCGCCGAGCAGCAGGACGGGCAGTAATTTCCTTTGTCGTGTGAATTTCTTGATCTCAAGCACGATGCTCTCCTCGAAGTGGTCAAGACGGGACCTCCCCACCATACGAGCTTGCCAGGATGCGCGCTCTGCGCCAGCGCAGCCGGCGCCGCGCACGCGCGGCCCCATGCATGGGCGCACCAGGCGTGCTAGTGTCGAGCCCATACCGACAACAAGGAGACCACGATGTCCCATCGCCTCGCCTGCGCCGCACTCGCGGCGCTGAACCTGCTCGCCGCGCCGGCCTTCGGCGCCGACGAGATCACCTACCTGCAGAACGCCCTCGACGGCCGCGGCCGCTGCCTGGCCAGCGCCCACGGCGCGGTGGCGATGGCGGCGTGCGACCGGTCCCCGGCCCAGCAATGGGTGCTGACGCCGGGGGAGCTGCCCGGCTACGTGACGTTCCACACGGTGGCGGACGGCGCCGGCACGTGCCTGGAAGCCCAGCCGGCGGATGGCAGGAACGTGCTGCACATGGTCGCCTGCGGCAAGGGCGACGAGCAGCAGTGGTACGTCGAGCGCCAGGGCTA
>DAMAFT010000633.1:0-3116 GCA_031995805.1 Massilia sp. | reverse complement strand
CGTCGCGGATGACGTCTTCGTCGTCGACGATGTGCAGCATGCGGGTCTCCTGTTTTTGGGCCGTATTTTAGCCCAGGCGCGCTCAGGCGGGGTCGGGCTGTTGCGCCTGCGCCTCCTGCAGCACGAAGGTGAACACGGTGCCGCCGCCCGGGTTGTCGGCATGGGTCAGCGTCCCGCCGTGGAATTCGATCGCCGTGCGGCAGATCGACAGGCCCATGCCCATGCCCTCGGCCTTGGTCGAGAAGAAGGGCGAGAACAGGCGCTCGGCCACCTCGGGCGGGATGCCGTGGCCGTTGTCGGTCACCGAGACCGCCACCCGGCCCGCGTCGGCGGCGGCCGAGATGCGCAGCACGCGCCGCTCCGGATCGATGCCCTGCATGGCCTCGATGCCGTTGCGGGTGAGGTTCAGCAGCACCTGTTCCAGCAGCAGGCGGTCGGCCAGCACCGGCGGCAGGCGCGCCGGGACGTCGACCTGCAGCGTCACGTAGCTCTGGCGTGCCTGCAGTTCGACCAGGGCGCGGATGCCGTCGATGACGTGCGGGATCGACACGCGCTCGCGGCGCGGCTCGCGCTTTTTCACGAATTCGTGCACGCTGCGGATGATCTGGCCGGCCCGGCGCGCCTGCGTGTTGGCCTGTTCCAGCGCGCGCCGCAGCATGCCGGCGTCGGGTGCGTCGCCGCCGCCGTCGCCGGCGCCGGCGCCGGCGCGCGCCAGCACGTTCAGGGCGCCCGCCGTGTAGCTGGAAATGGCCGCCAGCGGCTGGTTCAGCTCGTGCGCCAGCATCGACGAGATCTCGCCCATGGTGGCCAGGCGCGCGCTGGTCTCCAGCTTTTCCTGCTGCTGGCGCGCCAGTTCCTCGGCGCGCTTGCGGTCGGTGATGTCGAGCATGGAACTCATCCAGCCCGTGTGGCGCCCGGCGCTGTCGACCAGCGGCGCCTCGAACACCAGCACCGGCACGCGCTCGCCGTCCGGGCGCTGGAACACGGTCTCGAACTGCGGCACGGCCTCGCCCGCCAGCACCTTCTTGAAGCGGTACTCATAGTCGGCCATCGCTTCCGGCGCCCAGTAGGCCATCGGCGGCTTCTTGCCGATCAGTTCCCCGGCGGGCAGGCCGACCATGCGGCAGAACGCCGGGTTGACGTAGGTGACGCGGCCCTCGAGGTCGCGCGCGCGCAGGCCGGTGAGCAGGGAATTCTCCATCGCGGTGCGGAACGCCATCTGCTGGCGCAGCGCGTTCTCGGCGGCGATGGTGCGCGCGATGTGGCGCCACAGGGCCGCCAGCGACAGCACCAGGCCCAGGGCCAGGATGATGACGGAGCCGACCAGCAGGTTCGGCAGCAGCTTCGGCGCGCCCTTGACGCTGTCGGTGGCCAGCACGATCGAGGCGCCCGGCAGGTCGAGGGCGCGCTTGTGCGTGTAGACGCCGCGCCCGGGGCCGCCGGCGGCGCGGCGCGCCACCACGCGGTCGTCGCGGTCGAGCAGGGACAGCGCATTGTCCTGGGCGAACCACCAGGGCACGTTCTCGTCGAGCAGGACCTGCAGGTTGTAGGTCGCGACCAGGCTGCCGGCATAGGTGCGGCCATGGTACAGCGGCAGGTGGAAGTCGACCAGGCCGTGCATCAGGCCGGTGGCGCCGTACGGGTCGCTGTAGCGGCCGGTGCGCGTGGTGCGCGACATCGCCGCGGCCTCGCGCGAGGATTGCGTCAGGCCGGCGGCGGGCAGGTCCATGCCGCGCAGCGCGCGCACGTTGCCGCCGGCATCCAGCCAGACGACGCGCAGTACCTCGTGGCCGGTCTTGAGCATCTGCGCCATCCGCGTCTGCAGCACGTCCTGCGCCGGCGCCGCCAGCGCCAGGTCGGCGCCCAGCGTGGCCAGCGCGTCCTCGGAACGGGCCAGTTCGAAGCGCAGTGTCTGCTCGACCCACAGCGTGTCGGCGATCAGCTGTTCCTGGCGTTCGTTGCTCTCCATCTGGCGCGCCTGCCAGGGCAGCCACAGCAGCACCAGCAGGAACAGCAGCACCAGCAGCACCGGCACCAGCCAGCGCCACGGGCCTTCGGGAATGGGGCGGGGAATCGAAAATGGACTTTTCATGCCGTGGACGTGATACTTTTATTGATGTGCCGGCTATTGTGGTTTTCCACAATAGAAAGCAAGAACAACTCGTTAGAACATCGTCAATACAACATAATTTTATTCCTATAAGGGAGACACCATGAAGTTCAAGACCATTGCCCTGGCGCTTGCCGCCGCTACCATCGGCATGCATGCCGGCGCCTGGGCCCAGGCCCCGATCGTCATCAAGTTCAGCCACGTCGTGGCGACCGACACGCCGAAGGGCCAGGCGGCCGAGCGCTTCAAGGAGCAGGCGGAAAAGCTGACCAAGGGCCGGGTGAAGGTCGAAGTCTACCCGAACAGCCAGCTGTACAAGGACAAGGAAGAACTGGAAGCCCTGCAGCTGGGCGCCGTGCAGATGCTGGCGCCGTCGCTGGCCAAGTTCGGCCCGCTGGGCGTGAAGGAATTCGAGGCCTTCGACCTGCCCTACATCTTCCCGACCAAGGCGGCGCTGTACGCCGTGACCGAAGGCCCGATCGGCAAGGGCCTGCTGCAGAAGCTGGAATCGAAGGGCATCACCGGCCTGGCGTACTGGGACAACGGCTTCAAGGTCATGTCGGCCAACAAGCCGCTGGCCATGCCGGCCGACTTCCGCGGCCTGAAGATGCGCATCCAGAGCTCGAAGGTGCTCGACGCGCAGATGCGCGCCCTGGGCGCCAACCCGCAGGTGCTGGCCTTCTCCGAGGTGTACCAGGCGCTGCAGACCGGCGTGGTGGACGGCACCGAGAACCCGCCGTCGAACATGTACACCCAGAAGATGCACGAGGTGCAGAAGCACGTGACGATCTCGAACCACGGCTACCTGGGCTATGCCGTCATCGTCAACAAGAAATTCTGGGACGGCCTGCCGGCCGACGTGCGCGGCCAGCTCGAGCAGGCCATGCGCGACGCCACCACGTATGAAAAGGCGATCGCCCAGCGCGACAACGACCAGGCCCTGGAAGCGATCCGCAAGGCCGGCAAGACCACCGTCTACACCCTGACCCCGCAGCAGCAGGCCGAA
>DAMAFT010000632.1:0-3119 GCA_031995805.1 Massilia sp. | reverse complement strand
CTCCGGATTGCGCAGGCCGACCAGCACGAACCACGGTACGGCGATGCAGGCGAACAGGACCAGGCCCTTGCCGAGGTGCAGGCGCTTCCAGATGCCCCAGTCGCGCGCGAGGATGGCGTACAGCACCAGCACGCCGCCGGGCAGCACGATGCCGATCAGGCCCTTGGACAGCAACGCCAGCGCCATGCCGGCCCAGCAGGCCAGCATCCAGTTGCGCCGCGCGGCGGGGCCGGCCGCGTCGCGCTGCGCCACCAGCAGGCTGCACAGCGCCAGCGTCATCATGGCGGACAGGCCCATGTCCAGCGAATCGATCTGGCTGCAGGCGACCCAGTAGAAGGACGATCCCAGCACCAGCGCGGCGTAGGCGCCGACGCGCGGCCCGTAGACGCGCCAGCCCGCCAGGCCGGCCAGGCCCACGCCCAGGATGCCGCACAGGCCGGTCCACAGGCGCGCCTGCCATTCACCCAGGCCGAACAGCGTGAACGACAGCGCCGTCATCCAGGTCTGCAGCGGCGGCTTCTCGAAGTACTTGATGCCGTTCAGGCGCGTGGTGACCCAGTCGCCGCTGGCGAACATCTCGCGCGCCATTTCGGCGTAGCGCCCCTCGTCCGGCGGCACCAGCGTACGCAGGCGCAGCACGTACAGCGAGACGGCGATGAAGCCCAGCGCGAGGGACCAGGCGAAGCGGTGTTTGCGAAGCGAATCGAGCATACGGGAATAAGACGGTGAAATGGTGAAGGCAGGACGGCGCGGCGGAACGTCACCGGCTGCCTGGCTGCTGCGGCCGGCATACCGGCGCGCAAGGAAAATGCATCTCGATCCGGGTCCCCTGTCCCGGTTGCCCGGCCGCGACGACCGCGCCGCCGTGCAGCATGACGATCGCGCGCACGACCGCCAGGTCGATGCCCGCCCAGTCGCCCGCGGCGCCGGCCGGCCGGGCCGCGTCGAACGGCGCCGCCAGGAACGCCAGTTGCGCGCCGGGCAGGCCCGCCCCCGCGATCTCGACGGCGATCACGGCCTCGTCGCATCCGGCATGGCCGGCCAGGCGCACCGCGTCGCCGTCATGCGCGTGGCGCAGCGCTTCCGCCAGCAGGATCGACAACGCGCGGCGCAGCAACTGCGGGTCCGCCTCCACGTCGCCCGCCCCGGCGGCGGCGAGCGTCACGCCCCGGTCCTGGAACGCGGCCTCGAAGAACTCGGCCAGCGTCCCGAACTCGGCCGCTAGCGACAGGCGTTGCCGCGCGACCGCCTGCGCGCCGCTGTCCGCGCGCACCACGAACAAGATGCTCGACAACACGCGCGACAGCCGGTTCCCTTCCTCGACGACGACGCCGAGCGCCTGGCGGTACTGCCCGGCGTCGCGCGTGCGCGCCAGCGTCACGCTGGATGCCGTCAACACGTTGCCGATGGGCCCGCACAGTTCCCGGGCGAGATCGGCAGACACCAGCGCCAGGCGCCCATGCGAGCGCGCCAGCGCCGCCAGCATGTCGTCGAACGCCGCCGCCATCTGGCGCAGTTCCGCCGGCCAGCGTGCGCTGCCGGGCAGCGCATCCAGGTGGTCGCGCTCGGCCCGGCCGACCGTGCGCGCCAGCATGGCGAGCGGGGCGACGCCGTACCGTGCCAGCGGCCAGGCCAGCGCCAGCGCCAGCAAGGTCGCCAGCGCGCAGGTGCCGAGCAATCTGTCGCGGTAATCCTGCAGCACCAGCACGTCGCGCGAGATGTCGAGGGCGCCGTGCAGCACGTCCCCGCTGCCCGCGCCGGCAGCCCGGCGGTCGACCAGGCGGTCGAGCCCGACCTTGTCGGTCAGTACCCGCTGCGGCCCCGCCGGCCGGGCGCCGCCCGGGTCGGCGAACGGCGCGCCGGCGCCGGGTTGACGCGTGCCGCCCGCCGTGGCGCGCGCGAACGCCGGCCAGTTGGACGACGCCGCGCGTACCGTGCCGTCGGCGCCCACCACCTGCCAGGCGAAGCGCCGGTAGGCATTGCTGCTTTCCTGCCATTCGCGCTGCCAGTCGTCGACGTGACGGCGCGCCGCGGCAGCGGCCAGGACGGCCTGCTGCATCTTCAGGTCGAACCGCAGTTCCGTCGTTTCCCTGGTACGCAATTCGTTCACGAGTTCCGCGTACATCAGCACCGAGACGCCTGCGAGCGTCAGCGTGATCGCGGCGCCGAACAGGACGCCCATCTGCGCCGCCAGCGGCCAGCGCCGTGGCGCGGCCGCGTCGAACATGGACATGGTCATGGCCGCGCCGGCGCCGGCGGGCGGCGAACGGTGAAGACGGACGGGATGACGTGTGGATGGCGCATGGTCGGCGGTCGGTGGATCGAGACGCCATTGTGGCGGACCGTACATAACGGAAAACCGTCGCAAAGATTACATTTCCGTAAGCCGCGTTTTGCCCGCGCGTGCGAGGCCATGCTTCGCCCGCCGATACCAACGAACGACACGGCGCGATGCTGGCCACTGATCGCCTGGATGCTGCACTTCGACAAATACCTCGCCGCACTTGCGACGGACACCAGCACGCGCGCGCATGTGTTGCTGTTCGCCGTCATCTGCATCGAAACCGGCATCATCGCGCTGCCCTTCCTGCCGGGCGACCGGTGCGGGACGATCGGCGGATTCATGGGAAAATCACGCCACCTCATTCATCTTCCGGTTTGACATGCTCCAACGAAAGCGCAGTGCCTCTTCTCCGACTTCTGCAATGCCGGCGGGAGCCGCCTTCGGGGCGGCGACGTGAGCGCCGTCGTCTCGTACCTGGAAACGTTCGACTGGAGCAGCACCCCTCTCGGGCCGCGCGCATGCTGGCCCGCCCAGCTCGAGGCGATCTACGCGATGATGCTCGGCACCCCGGTCGCCATGTGCGCCACCTGGGGCCCCGGGCACACCCTCCTCTACAACGCCGCCTACGCCCCGTTCCTCGCCAAGCGGCATCCGGCGGCGCTCGGCCGGCCGTTGTCGGAGGTCTGGTCGGACGTCTGGAACGAGATCGGCCCGCTGGTGGCGCGCGTGCTGGCGGGCGAAGCGGTCAGCTTCGTCGACATGCATCTTGTCATGACGCGCAACGGCTACGACGAGGACACCTGGTGGTCCTTCGCCTACAGTCCGCTGCGCGACG
>DAMAFT010000631.1:0-3119 GCA_031995805.1 Massilia sp. | reverse complement strand
CAGCACAGGTGGTCGGACACCCAGGCCGGCCGCAGCTCGGCCGCCAGCGCGCGCAGCTTGCCCAGGTAGGCCAGGTCGAGCGGATCGCTGCTGCCGATCGACAGCGAGACGCCGTGCATGACGATCGGCACCCGGGCCGCGATGCGGTCCAGCACCGCGCGTGCCCAGCCGTGGTTGTCGATGAAGTTCTCGCTGACGATCTCGAACCAGTCGACGCGCGGGCCGTGCGCGAGGATGTCCTGGAAGTGCACGTTGCGCAGGCCCACGCCCAGGCCCAGGTCCGGGAGGCCCAGGCGCGGGAGCGCGCCGATGGTCGGCGCCGCCATCAGGTCGACGGCGGCAGGGCGATGCGCAGGTCGCTCGGCGCGGGTTTCGCGCCGGGGTCCCGGTGGCGCGCGCTCATCACCTTGCTGTAGGCTTCCCAGGCGGTGTCGTAGACGTTGTCGCCGAGCGAGAAGCTGAGCGTTTCCTTGATGGGGGCCGAGCCGTGGTCCGGGGCGGGACCGAAGTCGTACAGCGTCATGGTGCCGGCGGCCGGATACAGCTGGGAGGCCGAGATCGGCACGGCGCAGCCGCCGTAGGTCTTGCACTTGTTGTCCGACGGCGCGCTGTAGAACGAGGGCACGGGCGTCGGTGTCGGGCCGCCGCACAGGTTGCCGCCGCCCGCGCCGGGCTTGGGCGCGCCGCACAGGTTGGTGGCGGTGGCCAGCGGCGCCGCCTTCACCGAGTGGCCGCAGGAACCGCCGCCGCCGTCGAGCTGGGCGAAGCCGCAGCCGCCCTGGGCGTGGCAACCGTTCGAGCCGCGGCAGGTGTGGTAGACGGCCAGCGCCGCGCAGCTGTCGCCATGGCTGCCCGCCGGGTCGCCGTCCAGGCTCAGGCCCTGGCAGGCATGGTACAGCGTCGTCTTGTCGACCGGCGGCACGCCGGCCGACAGGTCGGGCGACTTGCCCAGCACCGCCCAGCAGATCGAGAAGCGGTCGCCGGCGCCGACCATCGACGGGTAGGGAAACTCGGCCTTCTGCTCCTGCCAGTAGGTGTCGAGCACCGAGGTGATGCCGTACAGGGCGCCGGTGGCGACGGTGCTCAGCATCGCCAGCGTGGCGGCGCCGCCTTGCTTGAGGTTGTTGAGCGCGCCGGCCACCTGGTCCGGCGTCGGGATGTTGTCCGGCGCGGCGGCGGCGTCGTACTCGCTGTTGGTCAGCATGGCGCCGGTCCAGGCATTGGCCGGGTCGGCGTGCCAGTGCGCCCAGGTGGTGACGTCGGCGAGCATGTCCTTGACCTGGCCGAAGCGCTCGTAGTGGTCGTAGGCGGCGTAGTCGGCGCGCGCGGCGGCGTCGGCCGAGGCGGCGCGCCCGCCCGCGTTGTCGTAGGACGGGTAGTCGGCCTCGAGCGCCGCGCGGTCTTCGCGGTAGTCGGGCTGCACGGCCTTCAGCATGGCGCCGCGGCGGTAGCGCTGGATGGCGCTCTCGCTGCCTTCGCCTTGGTCGGTGATCGCGGCCATCATGTCGATCGCCTTGTTGAACGTGGCGATGGTAGTCGGGTCGTCCTTGGCGAACAGTGTCGCGAAGTGGGGGAATTCCGCCTTCGCGTGGCCTGTCACGGTACTGTTGAACATGTCCTGCTGCACCGTGCCCGGCTTGTACAGCTTGTCCCACAAGGTCTGGCCGTCCTCGTACACGAGGCTGATGTACCGGGCGTAGCACGCGTACATGTGGCCGATGGTGCCGAACAGCGGCAGGTCGGCCGCCGTCATCTGCGGCGTCCAGTCCTCGAACGGCACCTGCGGGAAGTACACGTCCGGATGGGCCGCGTGGAAGGCGGCCAGTTCGCCCTGCAACTGCTGCTCGGGCTGTTCGATCGCCAGGAACAGGTCGCACTGGTTGGCGTTGAGTTCCTCGAGGTCGACGCGCACGTGCCGGTAGTTCTGGGTGTGCTGCAGGTCGACGATGTGCGGGATCAGCGTGTTGCCGGGTCCGTAGCAGGTCCAGCCGTGCTGGTCGTCCTGCAGCGCGCCGCCGGTGAAGCAGGGGCTGGCGCCGATCGCCGTGGCCAGGTTCGCGGCGATCTGCAGGTGCAGCATCTCCTGGATGAACACGCTGAAGATGATGTTGAAGGCCTTCTGGTTGGGCGCGTCGGTGCCGGCGCCGGCGCGCACGCCGGTGCCCATGCCCGGCCACTGGCGGCCCTTGTAGTAGCTGAGCCACTTGGAATTGATCTGGTGCGTGCCCTGGATCGAGTACATCGTGCTCATGTAGAGCGGGATCGTGAACAGTTCCACCTCGACGGCGGCCTGGGCGATCGCGTACAGCGCGGCGGTGTCGTCGGCGAGCTTGGCGAGCGGGCGTTGCGGGGCGGGGACGGGGGCGTCGGTTCCTGCTGCGGTCGTTACGGGCATTTCCATTGTCGTTCTCCAGAAGGATGCGTTTCGGACAGGCCAGGTGAGGCACGCAGGCGCCCGTGCGGGCGCCGCCGGACCCGGCATCCATTGCGCGCCATGCCACGGAACGGCGCGTCATTTGATGCCTTTTTGAAATATTTGTGGGTCAGGCCGGAGGGAGACTAGTGTAAAAATATTTCAGAAACAATTACACGACATTACATGGAATGCAAAAACAACAAAACCGCCTTGAAGGCGGTTTTGTTGACAATAATCAAGCCGAAGATACTTGACTAGGTTATATGGCGACCATCCTCGCCGGCTTACTGGCCGCGCTTGGCGCGCGCCTTGGCCGCGATGCGCATGCGCAGCGCGTTCAGCTTGATGAAGCCGCCGGCGTCGGCCTGGTTGTAGGCGCCGCCGTCTTCGTCGAAGGTGGCGATGTTCATGTCGAACAGCGAATCGGTCTTCGAGTCGCGCGACACGACGATCACGTTGCCCTTGTACAGCTTCACGCGCACCCAGCCGTTGACGCTCTTCTGGGTGTGGTCGATCAGCGTCTGCAGGGCGACACGTTCCGGCGCCCACCAGTAGCCGTTATAAATCAAGGAAGCGTAGCGCGGCATCAAATCGTCCTTCAGGTGCGCCACTTCGCGGTCCAGCGTGATCGACTCGATCGCGCGGTGGGCGCGCAGCATGATGGTGCCGCCCGGGGTTTCGTAGCAGCCGCGCGACTTCATGC
>DAMAFT010000630.1:0-3126 GCA_031995805.1 Massilia sp. | reverse complement strand
GATCGGCAACTCGGTGGCGAACGTCGACACCGGCGCGAAGCCGGTCGACCAGGCCGGCACCACGATGGAACAGGTGGTGACGTCGATCCGCCGCGTGACCGACATCATGGGAGACATCACCAGCGCCAGCCAGGAACAGACCGGCGGTATCGAGCAGGTCAACGGCGCCATCGGCCAGATGGACCAGGTGACGCAGCAGAACGCGGCGCTGGTCGAGGAAGCGGCGGCCGCCGCGGCATCGATGGAAGACCAGGCCGGCAAGCTGGCGGACGTGGTCAGCGTGTTCAGGCTGGACCGTGCCCACAGCCTGGCCGCGACGTCAGCGGCGGTACCGGCGGCGCGCGTGGCGGCCAGGCCGGCGGCCGGACGCGCCGTCGTGGCACGCACCCGCGCCGTGAAGCCGGCGCGAGCGGCCGAAGCGACCAGGCCCGCGAAGCAGGCCGCCGGGGCGGACGACTGGGAAGCGTTCTGATGGTGCATGCCGTGTAGGACAGCCGACGAAGCGCCGCCCCCGTGCGGCGCTTTTTCTATTGGAAACCAGTATCTTCCTTGGGGTTTTTGGCAACGATATCGTGCTACAGTGCGAAGGCCGGGCTTACCGGAAGTACGAAGACACACCGTGAAAAGAATCGCATTTTCCCTACTGGCTTTCAGCGTCGCCATCGCAGGCTGCACGATCCGTCCGGAGCAACGCGCAAAAGCCATGCTCCTCAAGCGCTTTCCCGTCGCGACGGTCGCGACGACGTCCCTGGCGCCGGCCGGAGCGGGCGCCGTGTGCGGGGAAGTCGAGGCGGACGGCGAGCCCGCACGGCTGTTCTTCGTCAGGGACGATTCGACGCGCCTGCGCATGCTGGGCGACCTCGACATCGATCTCGGCGTGTTCCTCAAGGAGTGCGGCATCGCGCGCGGCTCCGCCGCCGAAAATCAGGTCAGGCAGCGCTGGGACGAACTGGCGGCCTTGTGGCAGCAACGCCTGGCGGCCGAGGCACAGCGCAACAGCGAGCAGCGGCGCCGCGAGCAGTTCAAGAAATGGGTCGACGATAACGAAGAACGCTTGCGCGCGCTGAACGAGGCGGCGGACAGGTTGCAGTGAGCGCTGGCGCGGCAAGCGGCGTCAGCAAAAATCCCTGCTGCGCGTATCCAGCGCCCCCAGCAGGTGCGACATGTCCACCAGCCGCTTGGCCACCAGGTGGCGCACTTCCCCTTCGCGCTGCCAGATTCCGTACACGCCCAGCAGCGTCGCGTTGAGCACCTCGCGCCGCTGCTGCTCGACCAGCGTGCGCCAGACGATCACGTTGACGTTGCCGGTCTCGTCCTCGATGGTAAGGAACAGCACGCCCTTGGCCGTGCCGGGGCGCTGGCGCACGGTGACGATGCCGCAGGCGCGCGCCAGCTGGCCGTCCTGGAAATCCATCAGCACGTCGGCCGGCAGGAAGCGCTTGGCCAGCAATTGCTTGCGCAGCAGCGCCAGCGGATGGCGGCCCAGCGTCAGGCCCTGGGCGCGGTAGTCGTGGACGATCTCGGCGCCCTCCCCCGGCGCCGCCAGCACCGGGACCTCCTCGTCCGGCAGCGTCGGGCGCAGCAGGTCGCGGTCGGGCACCGCGCCCACCGCTTCCCACAGGGCCTGGCGGCGGTGGCCGGCCAGGCCGTGCAGCGCATTGCCGCCGGCCAGCACCTGCAGGTCGTGGCGCTCCAGGAAGGCGCGCCGGGCCAGGTCGGCCACGCCGGCGAACGGGCGGATGGCGCGCGCCAGCTCGATGCGCTCGGCCGCCTCGCGGCCCATCCCGCGCAGCATGTGCAGGCCCAGGCGCACGGCCGGCTGGGACTGCGGCGCGCCGGCGCACTCTTCCAGCGTGGATTCCCAGCCGCTCACGGCCACGTCCACGGCGCGCACCTCGATGCCGTGGCGCTGCGCATCCTGCACCAGTTGCGAAGGGCTGTAGAAGCCCATCGGCTGGCTGTTCAGCAGGGCGCACAGGAAGGCCGCCGGCTCGTGGCACTTCAGCCAGGAACTGGCGTAGGCCAGCAGCGCGAAGCTGGCCGCGTGCGACTCGGGAAAGCCGTATTCGCCGAAGCCCTGGATCTGGCTGAAGATCTGCTCGGCGAACCCGAGGTCGTAGCCGTTCTTCTGCATCTGGCCGACGATGCGCTGGTAGTAGTGCTCGAGGTTGCCCTTTCTCTTCCAGGCCGCCATCGCGCGGCGCAGCTCGTCGGCCTCGCCGGGCGTGAAGCCGGCGGCCAGGATCGCCACCTGCATCACCTGTTCCTGGAAGATCGGTATCCCCAGCGTGCGTTCCAGCGCCAGCTTCATCTCCGGGCTGGGATACGCGACCGCATCGCGCTGCTGGCGCCGCTGCAGGTAGGGATGCACCATCCCGCCCTGGATGGGTCCCGGGCGCACGATCGCCACTTCGATGACGAGGTCGTAGAACGCGCGCGGCTTCATGCGCGGCAGCATGCTCATCTGGGCACGCGACTCGATCTGGAACACGCCGATGGTGTCGGCGCGGCAGATCATGTCGTAGGTGGCCGGGTCCTCGTGCGGGATGTCCTGCATCTCGAACGTGGCGCCGCGCCGGCGGCCGACCAGCTCGAGGCCGCGGCGCAGCATCGACAGCATGCCCAGCGCCAGCACGTCGACCTTCATGAGGCCGAGTTCCTCCAGGTCGTCCTTGTCCCACTGGATCACGCTGCGCTCGTCCATGGCCGCGTTCTCGATGGGGACGAGGCGCGACAGCGGGCCGCGCGACATCACGAAGCCGCCCGGGTGCTGCGACAGGTGGCGCGGAAAGCCCAGCAGGCGCTGCGCCAGCGAAGCCCATTGCTGCGACAGCGGCGCGTCCGGGTCGAGGCCGCTCTCGGCCAGGCGCGCCAGCAGGTCGGCCTTGCCGTCGAACCAGTGGTGCTGCTTGCAGACCTTGTCGACGATGGCCTGGTCCACGCCCAGCGCCCGGCCGCTGTCGCGCAGCGCGCTCCTGGGACGGTAGCTGATGACGACCGCCGCCAGCGCCGCGCGCGTGCGGCCGTACTTGGCGTAGATGTACTGGATGACTTCCTCGCGGCGCTGATGCTCGAAGTCGACGTCGATGTCGGGCGGCTCGTTGCGCTCGCGCGAGATGAAGCGCT
>DAMAFT010000629.1:0-3129 GCA_031995805.1 Massilia sp. | reverse complement strand
CGTCGCCAGCTTCCTCGTCATCCGCGGCCAGGACCTGACCCGCCTGATGGTCACGCTGGGCATCGGCCTGATGCTGTTCGAGGCGGCCAACAAGGCGGCCTTCCTGACCGGCGGCGTCGACGGCCTGTCCGGCATGGTCGTGAACAACCTGTTCGGCGTGTTCGAGTTCGACCTGTACGGCAAGACCGCGTTCTGGTACAGCCTGGGCGTGCTGTTCCTGCTGTTCGTGCTGCTGCGCCGCCTGGTCAATTCGCCGTTCGGCCTGTCGCTGCGCGGCATCCGCGAAGGCGGCAAGCGCATGCCGGCGATCGGCGCCAACGTCGAGCGCCGCCTGAAGGTCGCGTTCACGATCGGCGCCGCCATCGCCGGCGTGGCCGGCGCGCTGCTGGCCCAGACCACCCAGTTCGTCGGCCTCGACTCGCTCGGTTTCCCGCGCTCGGCCGAACTGATGATCATGCTGGTGCTGGGCGGCACCGGGCGCCTGTACGGCGCGCTGGTCGGCGCGGCCGTGTTCATGGTCGCCCAGGACTATATTTCCGGCCTCGACCCGACCTACTGGCAGTTCTACATCGGCCTGCTGCTGGTGCTGATCGTGCTGTTCGCCCGCGGCGGCATCATGGGCGGCGCCGAGAAGCTGGTGCAGCGCCTGAAACCTGCAGCCCGCAAGGAGGAAGCATGAGCGACATCACGCTGCGCACCGAGCTGCTGTCCAAGCAGTGGGGCGCGTTCAAGGCCAATACCGACGTCTCGCTGACGTTCGCGCCGGGCGCGCGCCATGCGCTGATCGGCCCGAACGGCGCCGGCAAGACCACCTTCATCAACATGCTCACCGGCGCGCTGGCGCCGACCGCCGGCAAGGTGCTGCTGGGCGGGCGCGACATCACCGGCCTGGCGCAGCACGAGCGCGTCAAGCTGGGCATGACCCGCACCTTCCAGATCAACACCCTGTTCGCGGGCATGACCGTGCTCGAATCCGTGGTGCTGGCGATCTGCGAGCGGCGCGGCCTGCAGAAGGTGTGGTGGAAGACCGTCGAGAAGCACGACGACGTGGTCGAGGAAGCGCTGGCGTTGCTGGCCATGCTCAAGCTGAGCCAGGAAGCGAACAGCATCACGCGCAGCATGGCCTACGGCAAGCAGCGGCTGGTCGAGATCGCGCTGGCGCTGGCGACGAAGCCGTCGATCCTGCTGCTGGACGAGCCGGCCGCCGGCATCCCGCAGGCCGAGAGCCGCGAACTGTTCGAGGTGATCGCGCAACTGCCCCGCGACGTCACGATCCTGTTCATCGAACACGACATGGGGCTGGTGTTCCGCTTCGCCGAGCGCATCACGGTGCTGGTGGGCGGCAAGGTGCTGACCGAAGGCACGCCGGCGGACATCGCGGCCGACCCGCGCGTCAAGGAAGTCTATCTGGGGGAGGCCGAACATGCCTGAACTGCTCGCACTCGACAACGTCTGCGCCGGCTACGGCGAATCGATCGTCCTGGAAGACGTCTCGTTTTCCATGCAGGAGGGCGACAGCCTGGCCCTGCTGGGCCGCAACGGCGTCGGCAAGACCAGCCTGCTGGTCACGCTGATGGGACTGACGCGCCTGCACAAGGGCGCGCTGCGCTGGGCCGGCCAGGACATCGCGCGCATGCCGACCTGGCGCCGCGCCTGCACGGGCCTGGGCTGGGTGCCGCAGGAGCGCCACATGTTCCCGTCGCTGAGCGTCGAGGAACACCTGACCGTGGTGGCGCGCCCCGGCCCGTGGAACCTGGCCAAGGTCTACGAACTGTTCCCGCGCCTGCACGAGCGCCGCGCCAACATGGGCAACCAGCTGTCGGGCGGCGAGCAGCAGATGGTGGCGATCGCGCGCGCGCTGATGACCAACCCGCGCATCCTGCTGCTGGACGAGCCGATGGAAGGCCTGGCGCCGATCATCGTGCAGGAACTGGTGCGCGCGATCCGGCGCCTGGTGACCGACGAGGGCATGTCGGTGATCGTGGTCGAGCAGCATGCGCGCCTGGCGCTGTCGCTGACCGCGCGCGCCATCGTGCTCGACCGCGGCCGCATCGTCCACGATTCCGACAGCGCCAGCCTGCTGGCCGACGGCGACAAGCTCGACCGCCTGGTGGCGGTGGCCTGACACGCGCCAATATCCAATAACGACAAAGGAGACACGCATGCAATACCCGAACCCTACCCGCCGCCTCGCGCTCGGCGCCGCCCTGCTGGCGGCATCCTTCGGCGCCGCCGGCCACGCCGCCGCCGCCGAGCCGCTGAAGGTCGGCCTGATCGTGCCGATGTCTGGCCCCTTCGCCTCGACCGGGCGCCAGGTGGATGCTGCCGTCAAGCTGTTCCTGCAGCAGAACGGCAGCACCGTGGCGGGCCGCGAGATCCAGGTCATCCTGAAGGACGACGGCGGCGTCTCGCCCGACGTCACCAAGCGCCTGGCCCAGGAACTGGTGGCGCGCGACAAGGTGCAGGTGCTGGCCGGCTTCGGCCTGACCCCGCTGGCGTTCGCCGCCGCCCCGGTCGCCACCCAGGCGAAGGTGCCGATGATCGTCATGAACGCGGCCACGTCGGTCATCCCGCAGCGCTCGCCCTACATCGTGCGCACCGGCTTCACGCTGCCCCAGGTGACGGCGCCGCTGGCCCAGTGGGCCGCCAAGAACGGCATCAAGTCGGTGGTGACCTTCGTGTCCGACTACGGCCCGGGCATCGACGCCGAGAAGGTGTTCGTGAAGGACTTCGCCCAGGCCGGCGGCAAGATCGTGGCGTCGCTGCGCGCGCCGCTGCGCAATCCCGACTACGCGCCGTTCCTGGCGCGCGTGAAGGACGCCAGGCCGGACGCCGTGTTCGTGTTCGTGCCCTCGGGCGAGGGCGCGGCCGTGCTCAAGCAGTTCACCGACCGCGGCCTGGGCGCCGCCGGCATCCGCCTGATCGCCACTGGCGACGTGCTCGACGACGACCTGATGCCGAGCATCGGCAACGCCGCGCTCGGTGTGGTCAGCAGCCACCATTACTCGGCCGCGCACCCGTCGCCGGAAAACAAGGCCTTCGTCGCCGCCTTCACCAGGGCCAACAAGGACATGCGCCCGAACTTCGACGCGGTTGGAGCGTATGACGGCATGCAGATGCTGTATGCGG
>DAMAFT010000628.1:0-3147 GCA_031995805.1 Massilia sp. | reverse complement strand
TAGGTATATGATATTGTTTTCCTGGGAGTAAGTATGCTGGACCCGCTGTCGATGCTCCTGCACGCCCTGGCACCATACCGCTGGCTAGCGGCGCTCGCCTGCGCACTTGCCATCGCCAGGGCGTTGCTGACGACCCCGAAGGTCAAGGGCTGGATCGGCGAGGCGCTGCTGCATGCGGTCCTGCGCATCGGCCTGCCGCGCCGGCGCTACCGCTTGCTGCGCAACGTGACGCTGCCGACCGCCGACGGCAGCACGCAGGTCGACCACATCGTCGTCTCGCGCCACGGCGTGTTCGTCGTCGAGACCAAGAACTACCGCGGCTGGATCTTCGGCACCGCGCACGACAAGACCTGGACGCAGACATTCCGCAGGAGCAGCCACACCTTCCAGAACCCGCTGCGCCAGAACGTCAAGCACGTGCGCACGCTGGCGGAGATCGCCGGCATCGACAAGCGCGCGCTGGTCTCGCTGGTCGTCTTCGTGGGGCCGGCCGTCATCAAGACGCCGATGCCGGCCAACGTCGTCAGTGGCGCGCTGGCCTGCCTGGCGGCGATCCGGCGCCGCGCCGAGCCGCTGCTGGACGAGGACGAGGTCGAACGGATCCTCGACGCCATCCGCGCCGGGCGCCTGCCGCCCTCGCGCGCGACCGACGCGGCGCATGCGCGCCACGTGCAGGAACTGGTCGAGGCGCGCCGGCGCCTGCAGCGGGCCGTGGCGGCGTTGCCGGCGCCGGGCGTGCCGCCGGTCACGCCGACAGCCACGGCCGGCGCATCCTGCCCGCGCTGCGGCGGCGCCACGGACGCCTATACCTACCGCAGCGGCCCCAAGGCCGGGCAGTCGTTCCGCGGCTGCACACGCTTCCCCGCCTGCGCCTGGCGCGCCGAGCAGCCCGCCGCGGCTGCCGCTGCCGCCCTCTCCTGAAACGGTATTTCAGCGCGCCTTCTTGTTGTTCGACGTGAACGTCCGCGCATAGAACTCCGGCGGCTTCCTGGCCACCCAGTCGATGAACGAGCGGATGTCCGCATCCCCGCGCAGCGCTTCCCAGGTGTGATAGGCGCGCAGCAGCTCGCGCTCGGAAAA
The DNA here is from genome assembly GCA_031995805.1 of Massilia sp. Classification (GTDB taxonomy): domain Bacteria; phylum Pseudomonadota; class Gammaproteobacteria; order Burkholderiales; family Burkholderiaceae_D; genus Telluria. Next base: position 2,067 of record DAMAFT010000628.1, on the reverse strand, counting down.
CGTCGCGTGGATCTTGCGGTGGCAGATTTTGTGGATCGGAAACTGTTCCTTGCCCTTGAAGGTCCTGGGCACCAGGTGGTGGCGGTCGACGTTCACCGTCCCCAGCGGGCGCCCGCACAAGGGGCATCGTTCTTCGCTCAACGCGGGCCTCCCGGATCGGTCGCGGCGCCGCAGCCGCGGCGCCATCCCTCCATGTGAGGGCCGGCCCGGGCGGTTTAAAGGCCGGCCGTCAGAACGCCGGCGCCGCCACCGCCAGGCGCGAGAAGCTGGCCACGCTGGCCACGAAGGCGAAGCCCGCCGCCAGCGCCAGTGCATACCAGGGGCCGTGCAGGTGCGAGACGGTGAGGCAGAACGCCACCAGCGCCGCGCCCACGGCCTGGCCGGACAGGCGCGCGGTGGCGACGACGCCGCTGGCGCTGCCGCTGCGCGCGGGCGGCGCGCTGCCCATGATCGCCTTCATGTTGGGCGCCTGGAAGAAGCCGAAACCGATCCCGCACACGGCCATGCGCCAGCCGATGTCGAACGCGCTCGCGCCGGCCGGCAGCCGCAGCAAGGTCACCAGGCCGAACGACAGGATCAGGAGGCCGATGCCGCCCAGCAGGCCCGGCGAATAGCGGTCGCTCAGGCGACCCGCCACCGGCGCCATCACGCCGACCAGCACGGGCCAGGGCGTGAGCAGGAAGCCCGTCTCGATCGGCGAGCGGCCCAGCGCGCCTTCGAAGTAGAACGGCAACCCGACGAAGGCCAGCGCCTGCGCCACGAACGTGCACACGGCGGTGAGCGTGGACAGCGCGAACAGCGGGCGTCCCAGCAGATCCACCGGCAGCAGCGGCGCCGGATGGCCGCGCTGGCGGCGCAGCAGCAGCACGAAAAACGCCAGCGCCACCAGCGCTTCCGGCAGCAGCGTGCCCATGCCGACGCGGTGCGCGGCGTCGCCCAGCGCCAGGATGCCCAGGCCGAAGGCGGCCGCGTTGTACAGGCCGGCGACGCCGTCGAAGCGATGGCTGGCGCGCGGCGTCTCGGGCAGCGTGCGGCGCGCCAGGAAGAAGGCGGCGATGCCGGGCACCACGTTGATCCCGAACAGCCATTCCCACGAGGACGCGGCCAGGATCAGCGAGGCCAGGCTCGGCCCGACCGCGAAGCCGACCGCGACGACCAGCGCATTGTTGCCGAAGCCGCGCCCGTGCAGCTTGGCCGGATAGATGGCGCGCAGCAGCGCCGTGTTGACGCCCATGATGGCGCTGGCGCCGAGTCCCTGCAGCAGGCGCGCCGCGATCAGCACCGGCAGCGACCACGCCAGCGCGCAGGCCAGCGACGCCGCCGTGAACACGGCCATGCCGGCCACGTAGACGCGGCGGTAGCCGACGGTCTCGCCCAGCGCCGCCAGCGGCAGCAGCGTGGCCACCATCGCGAGCTGGTAGGCGTTGACGATCCAGACCGAGTCGGCCGGCGTCGCATGCAGTTGCGCGGCCATCGCCGGCAAGGCCGTGTTGGCGATCGCGGTGTCCAGCGCCGACATGCCGACGCCCAGCGCGACCGCCAGCACCGCCATGCCGCGCGGTCCGGGCGGCAGGCCGTCGCGCGCTGCGTGCTCTTCGATGGGCGTATTGACGGCTGCTTGCATGGTCGGATCCCGGACGCGAAAAGATCCATTATAGGAATTCCCGGCCGGCCTTGCCGGCCCTGCCCCGGAAATCGGGGGCTGTCGCGCCGCAACGCCGCCATGTGCCCGTTGCGACAGCCTCGATCAGCCGGCGTGTTCGAACCAGCGATCCTTGGCCAGCATGATCTCGTGGTGCCCGCGCCCCGCCGGGATCATCGGGAAGCAGTTCTCCGCCTGCGCCACGGCGACGTCGAGGAAGTACGGCCGCGGCGACGCCAGGCAGCGCGCCAGCGCGGCCTCGAGCCCCTGCGGCGATTCCACGCGCCCGGCCTCCCAGCCGAAGGCGCGCGCCAGGGCCACGAAGTCGGGCAAGGCTTCCGACCAGCTGTGGCTGTAGCGAGCGCCATGGTGCAGCTCCTGCCACTGGCGCACCATGCCCATGCAGCCGTTGTTCGACAGGACCA
>DAMAFT010000627.1:0-3170 GCA_031995805.1 Massilia sp. | reverse complement strand
GGGCGGCTGGTTCCTGTCGACCGGCATCGGCAACAACCTGTCGGGCATCTTCGCCAGCCACGTGTCGGGCGAATCGGGCATGACCACGGCGTCCGCGCTGTCGGGCTACACCTTCGGCTTCTGGGCCCTGATCGGCTCAGGCGTGATCCTGTTCCTGATCGCGCCACTGATCCAGAAGCTGATGCACGGCGTGAAGTAAGCGTCCTCGCTTCGATGTGAAAACGGCGGCCCGCGGGCCGCCGTTTTTCGTTGCCGGTCAGGGCAGCGTCTTGCGCATCTCGTCCATCTCGGCGCGGATCCAGTCGCGGAAATACTGCACCTTGGTCATCCCTTCCTTGTGCGGATTGACCAGCAGGCGGTAGCCGTTGCCGAACGGCGCGCTGCGGCACGGCAGCACGCGCAGGCTGCCGGCCAGGATGTCCTGGAACGCGATCCCGTACGGCACCAGCGCGATCCCCTGCCCCGCCACCGCCGCCTGCGCCTGCACGCCCCAGTGCGTGAACACGCGCGAGAAATCGTACCTGCCCTTCAGCGCGCGGTTTTCCTGCAGCAGTTGCAGCCACGCCTCGGGCGTGCGCTCGCACAGCAGCGGGAACCGTCCCAGGTCGGCCAGGCCCAGTTCCGGCTCGCCCGGCGCCAGCAGTTCCGGGCTGTAGACCGGCACCAGGCGCTCGCGGAACAGCAGCGCCGGATCGCCATCCTTCACCGGCCCGTAGCGGATCGCCACGTCGACGGCGTCGTCCGCGATGTCGACCTGGGCATCGTTGGAATCGAGCCGCAGTTCCAGTTCCGGATGCAGCTTGGTGAAGCGCGGCATGCGCGGCACCAGCCACTTGATGGCGAAGGAATGCGTGGTCGAGATGCGCAGCACCGCTTCCTCGTCGCCGCGCTGCAGGGCCGACACCTTGGCGCGCAGCTCCCCCAGCATGCGCCCGACGGCGATCGCCAGTTCCTGGCCCTTGGCCGTCGGTGCGATATGGCGCGGATGGCGCACGAACAGGGCAAAGCCCAGCGCTTGCTCGAGCTGCTTGACCTGCTGGCTGACGGCAGCCGGCGTCTTGTGCAGTTCCTGCGCGGCCAGCTTGAAGCTGCCCCAGCGCGCGGCAGCTTCGAAGTCGAGCAGGCCGGACAGGCTGCGCAGCGGCCTCATGCCGACCTCATGCATAAGTTTTTCTTATTCATCAACCTGTCTTTTTCTTGTTTGAAGAATTGCCGAGCGCCATGGAAAATAGGAAGGATTCACCATGACCGTGCATGCCCCGCCCCATGGCCGGGCAGCCAAGCCCAAGGAAAACGCATGTCCAAGAATATCCTGGTGATCGGCGGTACCCGCTTCATCGGCCGCCTGCTGGTGCAGCGCCTGCTGCGCGCCGGCCATCGCGTGACGATCGCCACCCGCGGCTACGCGCCCGATCCGTTCGGCGCGCGCATCGAGCGCATCCGCGTCGACCGCCGCCACGAGACGGCCATGCGCAAGGCGTTCGCCCGGCTCGGCCCCTGGGACGTCGTGTTCGACCAGATGTGCTACAACCCGCTGGACGCCGCCATCGCCGTGCGCACCTTCGCCGGACGCGTGGGGCGCTACGTGATGACCTCGACCATCGACGCCTACCGCACGCTCGGCTTCGACGCCGCCCAGCCGATGCGCGAAGAGGACCTGGCCGTCGCCGCCCAGCCGATCGACACCGCCTACCCGTGGCATGACCCGCGCCGCGCCACCGAATGCTACGTCGCCGGCAAGGTGCAGGCCGAGGCCTACCTGGCGCGCGACGGCGCGCTGCCGCTCGCCGTGCCGCGCCTGGCCCACGTGCTGGCCGGCCCGGAAGACTTCACCGGCCGCCTGGCCCACTACGTCGAGCTGGCGCGCGTGGGCGCCACGCTGGAATATGCCGACGCCGGCGCCGTGCAATCGTTCCTGCCGCTGCAGGGCGCTGCCGACTTCCTGTTCTGGACTGGCTTCCAGGACTTCACCGGCCCGGTCAACGCGGCCAGCGACGGCGCGCTGTCGGCGGCCCGGCTCCACGAGCGTGTCGGCGCCGTGCTGGATACGCGCGTCTCCTTGCGCCGCGTGCAGCCGCCGCCGGCGCCCGGCCGCCTGTCGCCGTTCGACCTGCCCGGCCCGATGGTGCTCGACACGTCGCGCGCGAGGGCGCTCGGCTACCGCTTCGGGCACGTGGACGACTGGATCGACGATACGATCAGGCAGCACGACCTGGCGTTCGTCTGAACGGCCGACCCGCACGGAACGACGTCACCTTTTGGCTTTCTCTCGCCCCACCCAGTACAGCAGCACGCAGATCGCCGCATACGGCAGGATCGACAGCACGTCCGCATCCGCGCCCGCATAGAATGGGTTGAACGCCTCCGCCCACTTGCCCACCGCATTGTCGAAGTCGGTCAGCACGCCCGCCGTGATGGCGATGACGATGCCGGCCAGCGCGCCGCCGGCGATATAGCCCGAGGCCAGTAGCGTACCCGCGCTGCGGTCGCCCGCCGCCTGGCGCTGTTCGGCGTCCAGGCCCGCGTACTGCGGCAGCCTGTCGTTGCGGCGGTCCACCAGCCAGCGGATCAGGCCGCCGATGGCGATCGGCAGGGTCGACACCAGCGGCAGGTACACGCCCACGGAAAAGGCCAGCGCCTGGATGCCGGCCATTTCCAGCACCACCGAGATCATCACGCCGAACAGCACCAGCGTCCACGGCAGCTGCTGGTCGAGGATGCCCTTGATGATGTAGGACATCAAGACGGCCTTGGGCGCATCGTATTTCTTGACCTCGGTGCCGTCCGGGCGCGTGTGGTACTGGCCGTTGATGCCCGGGTCGACGAGATACGCCAGCGAACCGTCGTCGCGCACCAGGTACTTGCCGGCCGGGCCGCCCGCGGTATCGGTCTTCTGCCAGACTTTGTAGGTGGCATGGTCCGACGCCGCCTGCGGGCCTTGCAGCTGCGCCGTCTGCGTCAGCGCCGCCGCATCCACGCGCAGCGCCGGCGCCACCTGGGCGGCCGGCACGTAGACGGTGCCCGCGTCGTTCAGCTTGAGCAGGATCGGGCCCAGGATCAGCGCCGAGGCGAAGGCGCCGGCCAGGATCGCGTACTGCTGCAGGCGCGGGGTGGCGCCGACCAGGTAGCCGGTCTTGAGGTCTTGCGAGGTGGTGCCGGCATTGCTGGCG
>DAMAFT010000626.1:0-3183 GCA_031995805.1 Massilia sp. | reverse complement strand
GCGACCACTGGTGGGAACACCTGTGGTACGGCTTCACCCACGTGAAGCCGGAGGTGCCCGAACAGCCGCCGCGCCGTGTGCGGCGGCCGCAGCCGCAGCCGCAGCCGCAGCCGGCGGAGCCGCAGCCGCAAGCGCCGGCCGCGCAGCCGGCGCAGTAGGGCGCCGCCGCGCTCAGGCCGGCACGACGCCGTCCGGCACGCTGATCACGAAGCGCGCGCCGCCCAGCGGCGACGGTTCGACGACCAGGGTGCCGCCGTGCAGGGCCACGGCCTTGCGCGCGATCGACAGGCCCAGGCCGAAGCCGCCGGTGGCGCGGTCGCGGCTGCGGTCGAGGCGGAAGAACGGTTCGAAGATGCGCTCGCGGTCCTCGTCCGGGATGCCGGGGCCGTCGTCCTCGACCGCGATCTCGAGCCGGTAGCCGTCGCGGCGCGCATGCAGTTCGACCTGGCCGGCCGCATATTTCTGGGCATTGCGCAGCAGGTTGCCGACCGCGCGTCCGAGCAGGCGGCGGTCGCCGTCGATGCTGCCCAGGTGCGCCCCCAGGTCCAGGTCGAAGCGCGGCGGAAGCGGATGCAGGCCGTCGGCGCATTCGCGCAGCAGCGGTTCGACCTCGAACAGGGCGCGCTGCGCTTCCTGGGCATTGTCCAGCTTGCTCATCGACAGCAATTCGTTGACGAGGTCTTCCAGCTCGGCGACGTCGCCCTCCATGGCCGCGATGCGCTTGGCCAGCGCCGGATCGTCGGTGCGGTCGGCCAGCAGCTCCAGCGCGAATTCCAGGCGCGCGATCGGGGTGCGTAGTTCGTGCGACACCGAGTGCAGCAGGTTCTTCTGCGATTCCAGCAGGCCCTGGATGCGGCCGGCCATCGCATTGAAGCGTTCGGCCAGCGGGTAGACGGCGTCGGTGCGCTGCAGCACCGCGCGCGCCGCCAGCTTGCCGGCGCCGAACGCGTCGGCCACGCGCGACAGGGTCTGCAGGGCGCGCCAGTGCTGGCGCGACCACAGCGCGATCGGCACCAGCAGCGCCAGCGCCACGACCACGTAGCGCACCACTTCCATCAGCAGCGCCTGCCCGAGGTCGATCGGCAACTGGCTGGCGCGGATCGCCTCGCTTTCGCTGCCGATGTAGCGCTCGCCCTTGAGGTCGACGCGCCGGTAGAACGTCTTGTCGGCCGGGACGAGGACGATGGCGCCGCGCTCGAGCGCCTCCAGGTCGCCGCCGGCCAGGGCCTTGCGCACCTGGTCGAGCGGGACCAGGTCGAACTGCGCCTCGGAGACTTCGCGCACCTTGTTCAGGCGCCCGAGCCATTCGTCGGCCGGCGCCTGGTCGACGTACTGTTCCAGCAGGAAGATCTGGGCCGAAGCCTGGCGCCGCGCGATGTCGTCCAGCGGGTCGCCGAACAGGCGCGCGAACACGAAATAGATGACGAACGTGGCGGCGGTGATGGACAGCATCACCAGCACGAAGAAACGGAAGAAGAGACGGTTCACGCCGGCTCCCGTGCGACCCCGGCTGTTTGGATGAATATCGTCATATCTTGCATGTCTGAAATTGTATCTTACGTAAATCGGGAAAAATCGTCATTTACAAATTGACGACAAATGGCCGACATGTAGAGGGTGAACCCCTTGCGCACGACACGTACCATGGCGTTTCGTCAGGTTTCCGTTTGGCCCGCCTGATGCGCGAAGACGGCGGGCCTTTTTTATTCCCCCTGCGTCGCACCGCGGCGGCGCCAGCGCAACGAGGTCCCGCATGGCAATTGTGAAGCGAATGGCGCAGGCAGCGCAATGGGCGGCGGCAGCGGCGGTCGCTACCATTGGCGCGGTGCTGGCCGCGTGCGCGCCGGTGCCGATACCGATACCGGCGGCGCCGTCCGTCGCGTCCCCGGCCGCGGGTCCGCTGTCTTTCGTCACGCTGGACCAGTCCGCCACCTCGCGGATCGCCGCTGCGCGTACCGTCGTCGTCAAGGATGCGCAGGCCTGGCAACGCCTGTGGGCCGAGCATGCCGGCCCTGACGCCGCGCCGCCGCAGGTCGATTTCGCGTCGCGCATGGTGATCGGCGTGTTCCTGGGCACCCGCAGCAGCGGTTGCTACGCCACCGAGATCGCGCGCATCGATGCGGCGGGCAGCAAGCTCCGGGTGCAGGCAATCGACAAGGTACCCGGCCCGACCGTGCGCTGCATGATGATGATCACGGCGCCGGCCCACCTGGTGGCGACGGCGCGCAGCGACCTGCCTGTGGAATTTGCCACAGAAACGGTCGAGCTGAAGTGATGGAATTGAGTGAAGGGAATACATGCACGTAGAATGTTGTCTTCCCGAATCTCCAGCCTCCACAATGAACAAGCTTTTCTTCCTCGCGTTGACTGCCGGCTGCGGCGTTGCCTGGGCCCAGACCCCGGCCACCAATCCGATGCCGGACGGCAGCCGCGACATGTACGTGGGGCTGGGCGTGCAATCGGCGCCGCGCTATGACGGGGCGCAGAGCCGCAAGATATCGGCATTGCCGGTGTTGCAGGTTCAGTGGAGCAACGGCGTGTTCATTTCCGGCATGAGCGCCGGCATGCACCTGTCCGACGACCCGGTGTTCGAGTACGGCCCGCTGCTGGCCGTGCAGCCGAGCCGCGACGAGGCCGGCGCCGGCGCCACCATCGGCGGCGTCGGCACCGTCGAGATGAGCGGCTTCATCCCTTCGCCGATCGACAAGACCTTCATGAAGGGCGAGCGCCTGGGCGGCATGGAAAAGATCGGCGCGCGCCTGCAGGCGGGCGCCTTCGCCAACTACTACCTCGACCCGCGCTGGCGCCTGACGGGCAGTCTGCTGGCGGGCGCCGGCAAGGAGCGCGACGGCGTGCGCCTGGAACTGGGCGTGCAGCGCCTGGCCGTGGTTGCGCAGGCGGGCCACCGCGTGGCGCTGTCGGCCGGCTTCGCGGTCGTCAACCGCCGCTACAACGACAGTTATTTCGGCGTCTCCGCCGTGGAATCCATGCGCAGCCGCTTCCCGTACTACGGCGCGCGCGGCGGCCTGCAGGACGCGCACGTCGGCGCGCACTGGAACTGGACGCTGTCGCCGTCCTGGATGCTGAGCTCGGACGTGCAGGCCACGCGCCTGCTGGGCAGCGCCCGCAACAGCCCGCTCGTCGAGCGGCCGACCAACCCGACGGTTTCCACCGCCATCGCCT
>DAMAFT010000625.1:0-3183 GCA_031995805.1 Massilia sp. | reverse complement strand
CCAACGGTTTCGAAGTCATTTCGTACATCGGCGGTGAAGGCCACAACCTGCAAGAGCACAGCGTCGTCCTGATCCGCGGCGGCCGTGTGAAAGACTTGCCGGGTGTGCGTTACCACATGGTTCGCGGCGCACTGGATACCCAGGGCGTGAAAGACCGTAAGCAGGCCCGTTCGAAGTACGGTGCCAAGCGTGCCAAGGCTGCCAAGAAGTAATCTTCTTGCAATCCGGGTAAATTAATATTGAGTTGAGCCGGCCGGAAGGCCGAGTAAGTGAAGGGTCATGATGGCCGTTCGCGAGTGCGGAAAGAGCACTCAACTGAAGACAGGAAGGAATTGAAATGCCACGTCGTCGTGAAGTACCCAAGCGCGAGATCCTGCCGGATCCAAAATTCGGCAATACCGATGTCGCCAAATTCGTCAACGTTCTGATGCTGTCCGGCAAGAAGTCGGTTGCAGAAAACATCATCTACGGTGCATTCGAACACATTCAATCCAAGTCGGGCAAAGACCCGCTGGAAGTGTTCACGACCGCGATCAACAACGCTAAACCGCTGGTGGAAGTCAAGTCCCGCCGTGTCGGTGGCGCCAACTACCAGGTGCCAGTGGAAGTTCGTCCGGTTCGTCGTATGGCGCTGTCCATGCGTTGGTTGCGCGAAGCCGCAAACAAGCGCAGCGAAAAATCCATGCCGCAACGTCTGGGTGGTGAACTGATGGAAGCGGCTGAAGGCCGCGGCGGCGCAATGAAGCGTCGTGACGAAGTCCACCGCATGGCAGAAGCGAACAAGGCGTTCTCGCACTTCCGCTTCTAAAAAAATGGGCAGACCGCAGGGGGATTTTTCTCCTGAATATGCCCCTGCAGTATCTGTTGTTCAGGCCGGGCTCATTTTGATCATCAAGATGATGCTCGGTTTTGTCCATTCAAAGATTTAGGAAAAATTATGGCACGCAAGACCCCCATCGAGCGCTACCGCAATATCGGTATTTCGGCTCACATCGATGCTGGTAAAACCACCACCACCGAACGCGTCCTGTTCTACACGGGCGTCAACCACAAGATCGGCGAAGTGCACGATGGCGCAGCGACGATGGACTGGATGGAGCAAGAGCAAGAGCGCGGCATTACCATTACCTCGGCAGCGACGACCTGCTTCTGGAAGGGTATGGCCGGTAACTTCGAGCCTCACCACATCAACATCATCGACACCCCGGGCCACGTCGACTTCACCATTGAAGTCGAACGCTCGATGCGCGTGCTCGACGGCGCCTGCATGGTTTACTGCGCAGTCGGCGGCGTGCAGCCACAGTCGGAAACCGTGTGGCGTCAGGCTAACAAGTACAAAGTCCCACGTCTGGCCTTCGTCAACAAGATGGACCGTACCGGCGCGAACTTCTTCAAGGTCTACGAGCAGATGCGCGCTCGCCTGAAGGCAAACCCGATCCCTCTGCAGATCCCGATCGGCGCGGAAGAAAACTTCCTGGGCGTGGTCGACCTGGTCAAGATGAAAGCAATCATCTGGGACGACGCTTCGCAAGGCATGAAGTTCGACTACCGCGACATTCCTGCGGAACTGGTCGATCAAGCCAACGAATGGCGCGAGAAGCTGGTCGAGACCGCTGCTGAAGCCAGCGAAGAGCTGATGAACAAGTACCTGGAAGAAGGCGATCTGTCGGAAGCAGAGATCAAGACCGCCCTGCGCCAGCGCACCATCGCGTCGGAAATCGTTCCGATGATGTGCGGTACCGCGTTCAAGAACAAGGGTGTGCAGGCAATGCTGGACGCCGTCATCGAATACCTGCCGTCGCCAGTGGACATTCCACCAGTCGCCGGTACCGATGAAGACGACCAGCCGGTCACCCGTAAAGCCGACGACAACGAGAAATTCTCGGCGCTGGCATTCAAGATCATGACCGACCCGTTCGTCGGCCAGCTGATCTTCTTCCGCGTCTACTCGGGCATGGTCAATTCGGGCGACACCGTCTACAACCCGGTCAAGGGCAAGAAAGAACGCCTGGGTCGTATTCTGCAGATGCACGCCAACCAGCGCGAAGAAATCAAGGAAGTGCGCGCCGGCGACATCGCCGCTGCGGTCGGCCTGAAAGAAGCGACCACGGGCGAAACCCTGTGCGATCCTTCGGCTGTCATCACCCTGGAAAAGATGGTCTTCCCTGAGCCTGTGATTCAACAGGCAGTCGAGCCGAAAACCAAGGCCGACCAGGAAAAAATGGGCCTGGCGCTGAACCGCCTGGCACAGGAAGACCCGTCGTTCCGCGTGCGTACCGATGAAGAATCGGGCCAGACCATCATCGGTGGCATGGGCGAGCTGCACCTGGAGATCATCGTCGACCGCATGAAGCGTGAATTCAACGTGGAAGCGACCGTCGGCAAGCCGCAGGTTGCCTACCGCGAAACCATCCGCAAGGCCGTCAGCGACGTCGAAGGCAAGTTCGTCAAGCAGTCGGGCGGTCGCGGCCAGTACGGCCACGCTGTCGTGTCGGTCGAGCCGCAGGAACCGGGCAAGGGCTTCGAGTTCATCGACGCCATCAAGGGCGGCGTGATCCCGCGCGAATTCATCCCGGCGGTCGAGAAGGGTGTGCGCGAGACGCTGACCAACGGCGTGATGGCCGGCTACCCGGTCGTCGACGTCAAGGTCACGCTGACCTTCGGTTCGTACCACGACGTGGACTCGAACGAGAACGCGTTCCGCATGGCCGGTTCGATGGCCTTCAAGGAAGCGTGCAAGCGCGCGAGCCCGGTCATCCTCGAGCCGATGATGGCCGTGGAAGTCGAGACGCCGGAAGACTACGCCGGTACCGTGATGGGCGACCTGTCGTCCCGCCGCGGCATGGTGCAGGGCATGGACGAAATCCCGGGCGGCGGCGGCAAGATCATCAAGGCCGAAGTCCCGCTGTCGGAAATGTTCGGTTACTCGACCGTGCTGCGTTCGGCCACCCAGGGCCGTGCGACCTACACGATGGAATTCAAGCACTATGCTGAAGCTCCGAAGCACGTGATGGACGCGATCGTCACCGCCAAGTCGAAATAAATAAAAGACCGGGGGCAGGGTCTTGATTCTGCCCCCATCGCATACAAATAACTAAGCTATTCTTTAAAGGAAGAAAAAAATGGCAAAGGAAAAATTCGAACGGACCAAGCCGCACGTCAACGTCGGCACCATCGGTCACG
>DAMAFT010000624.1:0-3185 GCA_031995805.1 Massilia sp. | reverse complement strand
CTTCGACCACCACATGGTCAAGCCGGTGCGCTTCGAGCAGATCGAGGAAATCCTGAGCAACCGCAGCCTGATCAAGAAGCTGCGTACCTGAGCGGGCAGGAAACGACGGGCGAAAAAAAGCGGAAGCGCAAGCGCTTCCGCCGAGGGCCGGGACGGACCCGGTTTACGCTTGCTGGGACTGCTTGCGGCGGCGGGCCAGGAAGCCCAGTACGCCCAGGCCGGCCAGCAGCATGCCGTAGGTTTCCGGCTCCGGAACCGGGGCGGCCATCGAGACCGCACCGCCGAAGCTGGCGCCGCCGTCCGACATCATGTTGCCACTCACGGCCAGGTAGTAGTCGCCGGCAGCCAGGCTGTTGCTGGACAGGGTCCAGACGTCGATGGTGCCGGATTGCATCATCATGCCTTGGGTAACCAGGACGTCACCGGCGGTGTACAGCGACAGGCCGGTGATGTCGAGGCCGACGTCGGCAGTGCGGCTGATCGACGAAATGATGGCGTCGAAGTTCCAGCCGGTGGTGCCTTCGACCGAGAAGGTGAAGTGGTCGTTGAAGGAAGCACCGGTGTTACCGGCGGCAAAGGTGTCGCCGAAGAAGCCCGTACCGTCGGTCAGGTCCAGGACCTGGGGGGTGTTGCCGACAGTTTGTGCCATGACGGCGGACGAACCGAACGAAGCGGTGGCGAATACGACAGCAGCAGCAATCAGAGATTTTTTCATTTCTTTCCTCGCAAAAAACAGCCGCGTCATGCAGCTTGGTTTTCAAGAATCGGGGAACTTCATGCTATCAAACTGACGACAAAGCGTACGAAAAATGACCGATGTGTGCGCTTCTCCATGGAAACGTTCTATTTTTCAATAATGTGTCGGAGAGACGATCGTCAACCCGTTCTTCATAGGGAAGATGGTGTATTTGGCATGGATAAAACCGCAAATATGGTAGTCATGCAAAGTGATTGTCGGTCCAGTCCTACTTGAAGACGCGGGAAACTCCGTGGCTGGGTTTGCCCTGGCTTAAGCAATTTTTAATGAACGCGTGATGTCGTGACGCGGGACGCGACAGCGGGCAGGAAAATGATTTGCGGGCGTACCGAATGTTTGCCCGGAAATGAAAAAGGCCAGATCTTGCGATCTGGCCTTTCGAATGGTTGGTGCGGCTGGCAGGAATCGAACCCACGACCCCTTGGTTCGTAGCCAAGTACTCTATCCAGCTGAGCTACAGCCGCCCGAGGCACGCATTATAGCTGGCTTTTACTATCTGGAAAAGGACAATCACGCATGACGCGTCATGCGAAAGCTGTTGATGAGCGACGCCGTTTGTCGCAACCGGCGCGATACTGATGCGCAGGAAATTCATGAATGTCATGAGCAGCTGGTTGTAGCAATGACTCAAAAACCATCGTATGATTGGACATAATTTCCCGTGAGAAACTCTCTTCCGTGCGGAAATCTTTTGCGAACAAAAAAATGAATAGGGGAAAGAGATGGCAGTACCGATATTGTTATGGGGCGCGGCTGCGTTGCTGGCAGGGGCGGGCATCGTTAGGGGGGTAGGTGCGCTCAGCGATTTCGAGCAGGCGGAAAAGATCGGCAAGGATGCCCGTCACCGCTACCAGAAGGGCGAAGACAAACTGCATCGGGATCGCGACCTGACGAATACGGCGTTCGAGAACCTCGGCCGGACCAAGCTGGCGATTTTCAATGACCAGATCAAACACCTGGTCGAGGTCATCAAGAAATCGAAGCGTGCGACGTCCATCCTGCGCGGCTTCGACGTCAAGATCAGCATTCAGGAAATCAAGGAGATGGAACGCCTCGTACTGAAATCCCTCGAGATCGAGAAAGGCCTGGGTGTAGGAGCGGCAACCGGCGCATTGGCGGCCATGGGCGCATATAGCGGCGTCGGCACGCTCGCCGCCGCATCGACCGGTACGTTGATCTCGGGGCTGAGTGGTGCTGCAGCAACCAATGCGACACTGGCCTGGCTGGGCGGTGGCGCAATCGGCGCGGGTGGATTCGGCATGGCCGGCGGGGCGATCGCCCTGGGCGGCATCGTGCTCGGACCGGCACTTGCTGTGGGCGGTTTCATGATGGCCAGCAAGGCAGAAGAGGCGCTGACGCAGGCTCGGGCGTACGAAGCCAGGGCCGACACTGCCATCGCGGAGATGGGCAGGTTGAAGGTGGCGCTGACGGCGCTGCGTGCGAATGGAAAGGAGTTGTCGACTGTCCTGCATGCCACGGCGCAGCGCTTCGACGCGTTCAAGGTGGACGATGACGCCGACCAGGAAGCCTTCGCCACGATGGTCATGATCGGCAAGGGATTGAAGAGCCTGCTCGACATCGCCATCATGGAAGAGGATGGCGGCGCCATTCCGAACCTCCGGGCCCGCATCTCGGGCATTGCCGAATTGTCCTGACGGAGCCTGACATGATCAAGAATGCAATGAAGGTCGCGCCGCGCGCTGGCGATGCAGGCAAGGCGTTGGGCAATATCGTGGACGCCTGGAAACAGTACAAGATCACGGCGGAGGTCGAGCAGACGAAGCGGGAGGCCATCCGGGCGACGCGCGATACCAATATCAAGATGATCGAAGAAAACGCCTCGATCCTGAAATCCTACCTCGAAGGCATGTTCAAGGAACGTGGGCTCGTCATTGACGGCATGTTCGACCGGCTTGACCGAGGACTGGCCGAGGGCAATACCCAATTGGCGGCGGACGCGATGGCTGCGATCGTCGCCGTCAGCCGCGAATCGCCGCTTGCCGGCGCCCGCGATATTCTCGTCAGCATGAGCGACCCTGCCGTCAAGAGTATCGAGATATGAGGGAGCCGTTTCCCTGCAATCGTTGCGGCGCCTGTTGCAAGTCGATCCGCCTGGCGCCGGAGACAGCGGGGTTTGATCGAGGCGACGGCGTGTGCCGCCATTACGACGAGCAGGGCGGGCGATGCGGTATCTACGCAACGCGTCCTGCTGTCTGCAACATCGAGCGGTTGTATGAAGAGCGATTCGCCGCGCACCATGCCTGGCCGGTGTTTGTTGCGCTGAACCTGGAGGCGTGCGCCGGCCTGCAGGCGCTGCAGGACAGGGCGCAATAATTAAAAAGCCAGATCTCGCGATCTGGCTTTTTGTATTGGTGGTGCGGCTGGCAGGAATCGAACCCACGACCCCTTGGTTCGTAGCCAAGTACTC
>DAMAFT010000623.1:0-3209 GCA_031995805.1 Massilia sp. | reverse complement strand
CCACCATGCGCTCGACCACTTCCTTTTGCAGCATGAAGTGCTGGTCCTCGACCAGGTGGGCGAAGTCCGCCAGGTGGAACAGCAGCGGGCTGGAGATGTTGTACGGCAGGTTGCCGACCACGCGCAGCTTCTTGCCTTCCGGGACCGGAATGGCGCCGAAGTCGAATTTCAGCGCGTCGCCCGAATGGACGGTGAGCCGTTCGCGCGGATAGACTTTTTCCAGGCGCGCCACCAGGTCGCGGTCCAGCTCGACGACGTGCATGTGGTCGAGTTCCTTGAGCAGCAGCGAGGTCATCGCGGCCAGGCCGGGGCCGATCTCGACCATGGTGTCGCCGCGGCGCGGGCCGATCGAGTCGATGATGTTGTGGAGGACGTGGTCGTCGGTCAGGAAATTCTGGCCGAAGCGCTTGCGGGCTACGTGTTTCATGGTTGTTCTTGAAGGTTGGGATGCCCGCGCGCGGGCTCAGGCGCGGCGTGCGGCGACCATGGCGGCGGCGACGCGGATCGCCTCCTCCATGCTGCCGCAGTCGGCCAGGCCGAGCCCTTGCGCGGCCAGGTCGAGCGCGGTGCCGTGGTCGACCGAGGTACGGATCAGCGGCAGGCCGAGGGTGATGTTGACGCCGCGGCCGAACGTGGCGTGCTTGAGCACGGGCAGGCCCTGGTCGTGGTACATCGCCAGCACGGCATCGGCGTCGCGCAGGTATTTTTGCTGGAACAGGGTGTCGGCCGGATACGGGCCGCGCGCATCGATGCCGCGCGCGCGCGCCTCCTGCAGGGCCGGCGCGATGACGTCGATTTCCTCGCGGCCCAGGTAGCCGTTCTCGCCGGCATGGGGGTTCAGGCCCGTCACCAGGATGCGCGGCGCGCCGATGCCGAACTTGCCGCGCAGGTCGGCGTGCAGGATGTCCAGCACCCGCGCCAGGCCGGCGCGCGTGATGGCGCCCGGCACGTCCTTCAGCGGCAGGTGCGTGGTGGCCAGCGCCACGCGCAGGTAGGGTTCGTCGGCGCCGGGCGAGCCGGCCAGCATCATGACGACCTGCGCCGTGCCGGTCTTTTCGGCCAGGTATTCGGTATGGCCGGAAAAGGCGACGCCGGCGTCGTTGATGGTGCTCTTCTGCAGCGGCGCGGTGACGATGGCGTCGAACCAGCCCGCCTGCACGCCCTCGACCGCGAGGTCGAGCGTGGCCAGCACGGCGCGGCCGTTGGCCGCGTCCAGCCGGCCCGGTTCGACGAAGGCGTCGACCGGCACGTCGACGACGGGAATCGTGCCGGCGCCGAAGTGCGGCAGGCCGCTGTGGCGCAGCGCCAGCGTGGAGATCGCGGACAGCCGGATGGCCGGGTCGATCAGGCTGGCCGTGAGCGACAGGAAGGCGGCGTCGCCGACCAGCACGCAGCGGGCGCGTTCGCGCAGCGCCCAGGCCGCGCGGATCGAGATCTCCGGACCGATGCCGGCCGGCTCGCCGACCGTGACGGCCAGCGTGGGACGCGTCCCTGGCGCGGCCATGGCCTTACTGCTCCTCGCGGAACTCGACGTAGGCACGGTCGCGCACCTGGCGCGACCAGTCTTCCAGCGCTTCCTGGCGCTTGCGGTCGGTCAGGATCTGGCGCGCCATGCCGCGTTCCTTTTCCTTCGAGACGTCTTCGCTCTTGCGCTCGAGTACCTGGATCAGGTGGAAGCCGAATGGCGTCTGGATCACGTCCGACACTTCGTTCAGCTTCAGCGCATTCATCGGATTCTCGAATTCCGGCAGGGCGTCGCCCGGGGCCAGCCAGCCCAGGTCGCCGCCCTTGGTGGCCGAGCCGTCCTGCGAGTTCTGGCGCGCGGCATCCTCGAAGCTGATCTGCTTGGCCTCGATCTTCGCCTTCAGGTCGGCCAGCTTCTTCTTCGCCTCGTCCGCCGTCATGGTCGGGGTGACCTTCAGCAGGATGTGGCGGGCGTGGGTCTGCTGGATCACGGCCTGGTCGGCCTGCTTCTGGGCTTCCTGCTTGCGCTCGGCCGACAGCTTGAGGATCAGGAAGCCGAAGTTGGTGCGCAGGACCGGCGTGACCTGGCCCGGCTTCAGCTTGCGCAGCTCGGTGGCGATCAGCTGCGGCAGGCGGTCCGGGTCGCGCCAGCCGATCACGCCGCCCTTCAGGGCGTCCGGCGAGTCGGAATAGGTGGCGGCCATCTTGGCGAAGTCGGCGCCGGTGCGCAGCTGGCGCGCCACTTCGTCGGCACGGGCCTTGCGCGCGGCGATCTGCTCGGGCGAGGCGTTTTCCGGGGTGCGCACGACGATCTGCGAGATGTCCATCTCGACGCGCTCGGCGGCGGCGGCCTTCTCGGCGGCCTGGTAGGTGTCGATCTCGGCTTCCGAGACCTGGATCTTGCTGTCGACCTCGTGGTCGATCAGGCGCTGCATCATGATCTCGTTGCGGATCTGCTCGCGGAACTGCGGGAAGGTCATGCCCTCCTTCTCCATCGCGTTGCGCATGTCCTGCACGCTCATCTTCTGGTTCTCGGCGATGCGGCCGATGGCGCGATCGAGCTCGTTGTCGCTGACGCGCACGCCCATTTCCTTGGCCAGCTGCAGCTGGGCGCGTTCGGTGATCATGGCTTCGACCACCTGGCGGCGCAGGTCGTCCGGCGCCGGCAACTGGGCCTGCTGGGCCTGCAGGCGGTGGGTGATCTCGTTGACGCGCGTGTCGACTTCGCGCTTGGTGATGACTTCGTCGTTGACGACGACGTAGACGGAATCGATGACCTTGGCGCTGCTGGACGCCGGCGGCAGGAAACCGCTGTTGGCCTTGGCGGCCGGGGCTGCGGCAGGAGCGGCGGTGGCCGGGGCGGCCGCAGGAGCGGCCGGCGCGGCGGCGGGGGCCGGCGCCTGCGGCTGCGCCGCCTGGGCCAGGACGTTGCCGGTCGCGAGGGCGCACAGCAGCGCAGCGGCCAGCTTGGTGTGGGTAGTACGCATAATCAGGGAAGCACTCATTTCAGGGTTGTTTTGTCCATGGCCCGGCCGCTTCAGCGGCGGCCGACGTTGCTGTTCAACCGGGTATAGCCCGGGATGCTCTTGTTGAAGGTTTCCAGCGGATTGCCCAGGCCCAGGCCCGACAGGCCGTTGAGCTCGAGCTGGAAGAAGATCGGCGTCGACACCGTCTGCGACGCGGTCACGAAACGCTGCGCGCCCATCCGGAACACCCAGCAATCGGCCTTGTACTCGAGTCCGAGG
>DAMAFT010000622.1:0-3209 GCA_031995805.1 Massilia sp. | reverse complement strand
GTGCCACGCGCCCGTTCCAGGGCACCATGACGCTGGCCGTGAAGGCGACCGACGTCGACCGCCAGATCGTCGAGGTCGAACAGACGATTCCCGCCCAGGGCGCCGGCAGGATGACCCTGTTGTATCCGCAATGGGAAGTCGGCAGCCATGCGCCCACGGCGTCCGCTGCCGAGCTGGCCGGCCTCGTGATGCAGGTGGACGGCAAGCCGCTGGCCTGGCGCCGCGATCCGCTGGCCCCGCACGCATTCCACATCGTCGTACCGCCCGGCGCGCGCACGATCGCGCTGCGCATGCAGTACCTGGCGCCGGCGCGGCCCGCATTGCTGCGGCCGGAATTCGTCAGCCTGCCGTGGCACCGGCTGCTGCTGTATCCGGCGGGCTGGCCGGTCGCGGCGCTGCCGGTCAGGGCCAGCGTCGAGCTGCCGCCCGGACTGGCGCTGGCCGGCGCGCTCGCGCAGGCCGTCGATAATGCGAGCATCGACGGCAGCCGCATCGCGCTGCGTCCGATGAGCCTGGGGGCGCTGGTCGATGCGCCAGCCTACGCGGCGCGCCATCGCCGTACCGTCGCGCTGTCCGGCGCGGGAGAGGCGCCGGTGGTGCTGGACATGGTCGCGCACGACGCCGCCAGCCTCGCCGTGCCGGAGGAGGAAATCGGCCGCATGCGCGCGCTGGTCGAGCAGGCCGGCCTGGTGTTCGGCAAGCCGCCGTTCGCACGGCACCATGCGCTCGCCATCCTGGACGACGACACGGCCGGCGGCGGCATCGAGCACCTCGAGGAGAGCGAGAACTTCCTGCCGGCCGGCTACTTCACGGCGCTGGACCGGCAATTGCCGATGCGCGACCTGCTCGCGCACGAATACGTGCATGCCTGGAACGGCCGCTACCGCATCCCGGCGGACCTGTGGGCGCCTGATTACAACACGCCGGTGGCGGGCAGCCTGCTATGGGTCTACGAGGGCCAGACCGAATTGTGGGGACGGATCCTGGCGGCGCGCGCGGGCCAGCGCAGCAGCCAGCAGACGCTCGACCGCCTGGCCATCGATGCCGCGCTGGTGGCCGGCCGCGGCGCGCGCGCCTGGAAGACGCTGCAGGACAGCACCATCGATCCGCTGTACATGGTCGGCCACCCGGTCCTGTGGCGCGACTGGCAGCGGCGCGAGGATTATTACTTCGAGGGCGCGCTGCTGTGGCTGGACGTGGAAGCGCGGTTGCGCGCACTGAGCGCCGGCCGCGTGGGCCTGGACGACTTCGCGCGGCGTTTCTTCGATACCGGCGCCGGCCCGGCGCCGGCCCTGTACACGATGGACGACATCGTGCGCACGCTCGACGGCCTGGCCCATGCGGACTGGCGCGCCTTCCTCGAACGCCACCTGGAGTCGCACGACGACGCCGATGCGCTGGCGGGCCTGGCGCGCATGGGCTGGCGCCTGGCCTGGCGCGACACGCCCAGCGCGAGCTGGCGCCAGGAAGAGGAGGCCGACGGCGCGCGCAACCTCGACCATTCGATCGGCCTGCGGGTGCGCGCGAACGGCGTGCTGCGCGCGGTATCGTGGGGCGGGCCGGCGTATGCGGCGGGCCTGGCGCCCGGCGCGAAGATCCTGGCGGTGAACGGCGAGCCGTTCGGCGCCGACCTGCTGGAGCGGCGCGTGGCCGGCGCGGCGGCCGCGCCGGTGGTGCTCGACGTCGACATCCAGGGCCGCCGCCGCAGCGTCACGCTGGGCTACCGCGGCACGCTGCGCTATCCGTGGCTGGAACGCCTTCCCGGCGCGCCGGATTACCTGACGCCGCTGCTGGCGCCGCGCCGCGGCGCGGCGCAGTAAGGGTCACGCTTCGCCGGCCTCGGTCGGCTGTTCCTCGAGGCGCGTGACAGTCACGGTCGCGATACGCCGTTCCACCACCTCGGCCACCTCGAAACGGAACGCGCCGATGTCGAGGCTGTCGCCGGCCTTCGGCAGGGTGCCGAAGCGTTCCAGCATCAGCCCGGCCAGCGAGGTGTAGTCGTGGCCGTCGCCCACCAGGTCGCCGGTCTGCAGCACCTGTTCCAGGTAGTGCAGGTCGGCCGTGCCGTCCACGCGCCAGCGGCCCGGGCCCGCTTCCTGCACCACCGGCTGCTCGTCCTCGTCGGGGAACTCGCCGGCGATCGCTTCCAGGATGTCGATCGGCGTGACCAGGCCCTGCAGCGTGCCGTATTCGTCGGCGATCAGGACCACCTGGCCGTGCGAGCGCTTCAGCGTTTCCATCACCTTCAGCACGCCGCTCGCCTCCGGCATCACGATCGGCGCGCGGATGTTGGCCGGGTCGATCGCGCCCTTGAGGGCGATGTCGGCGATCAGGTCCTTGGCGCGCGCCACGCCGACGATCTCGTCGAGCTGGCCGCGGCAGACCGGGAAGAAGCCGTGCGGCGTGGCCAGCACGCGGGCGCGCACGGCGGCCGGGTCGTCGTCGACGTCGATCCACGAGATGTCCGAGCGGTTGGTCATGATCGAGCGGATCGAGCGCTGCGACAGGCTCAATACGCCGCTGACCATGGCGCGTTCCTCGGCCTCGAACGTGGGCGCTTCGGCCGGGCCGGCGGCGCCGTCGTCGTCGCCGTCCTGGCCGTGGCGGCGGCGGCCGCCCAGCAGGCGCAGCACGGCGTCGGCGGTGCGGTCGCGCAGCGGGATGTGCGCGTCCTTGCGCAAGAAGTTGCGGCGCGCCAGCTGGTTCAGGGCCTCGATCACTACCGAGAAGCCGATCGCGGCGTACAGGTAGCCTTTCGGGATGTGGAAGCCGAAGCCTTCGGCGACCAGGCTCAGGCCGATCGTCAGCAGGAAGCTCAGGCACAGCACGACCACGGTCGGGTGGGCGTTGACGAAGCGCGTCAGCGGCTTGGAGGCGAACAGCATCACGCTCATCGAGATGACCACGGCGGCCATCATCACGCCGAGCTGGTCGACCATGCCCACGGCCGTGATCACGGCGTCGAGCGAGAACACGGCGTCCAGCACGATGATCTGGGCGACCACGGCGGCAAAGCTGGCGTATTCGCGCTTGCCGCTCTGGACGTGGGTCTTGCCCTCGACGCGCTCGTGCAGTTCCATCGTGGCCTTGAACAGCAGGAACAGGCCGCCGACCAGCAGGATCAGGTCGCGTCCGGAGAACGACAGCGCGGCGACGGTGAACAGCGGTGCGGTCAGCGTGACCATCCACGAGATCATCGTGAGCAGGCC
>DAMAFT010000621.1:0-3211 GCA_031995805.1 Massilia sp. | reverse complement strand
GCCGGTGCTGCCCACGCCGCTGCAACTGCGGCGCGGCGCCGGCACGCTGGCGCTGGCCGCGCGCCCGACGGTGTCCGCCCCCGCCGCGCTGGCGGGCGAGGCGGCGCTGGCGCGCGCGCTGCTGGCCGAGAATCTGCCGGCGCTGCCTGCGCTGTCGGTGGGCGGCCCGGCGTTGCGCCTGGCCGTGGGCAAGGTAGCCGGCCAGTCCTCGCCGGAAGCCTATGCGCTGTCGGTGCGCGCCGGCGCCGGCATCGACATCGTCGGCAATAGCGCGGCCGGCGTGGCCTACGGGCTGCAGACGCTGCGCGACCTGCTGCCGCTGCCGGGCGCCGGCGCCGCCGCGCTGCCGGAAGTCGAGATCGTCGACGCGCCGCGCTTCGGCTACCGCGGCTTCCAGCTCGACGTGTCGCGCAACTTCCACACCAAGGAAACGGTGTTCAAGTGGCTGGACCTGATGGCGCGCTACAAGCTGAACCGCTTCCACTTCCACCTGACCGAGGACGAGGGCTGGCGCCTGGAAATCGCCGGCCTGCCGGAACTCACCGGCATCGGCGCCGTGCGCGGCCACAGCGACCGCCCCGGCGTGCGCCTGCAGCCGGCCTACGGTTCCGGCCCGGACCCGCAAGACCCGCACGGCAGCGGCTACTACAGCCGCGCCGACTACATCGAGATCCTGCGCTACGCCCACGCGCGCCACATCGAGGTGATCCCGGAACTCGAGATGCCGGGCCACGCGCGCGCCGCCGTGCAGGCAATGGAGGCACGCTACCGGCGCCTGAAGGCGGCCGGCGCGCAGGACGCGGCCAGGTACCTGCTGAACGACTTCGCGGACCGTTCCGTGTACAAGTCGCCGCAGCTGTACAACGACCACGTGATGAACCCGGGCCTGGATTCGACCTTCGCCTTCATCGACCACGTGGTCGCGCAGGTCGTCGCGCTGCACCGCGAGGCGGGCGTGCCGCTGCACACCATCCACATGGGCGGCGACGAACTGCCGAACGGCGCCTGGGAACGCTCGCCGGCGGCGCGCGCGCGCATGGAACGCGAGAAGCTGGAGACCACGGCCGACCTGTGGGATTATTTCTACGACCGCGTCGACGGCATCCTGCGCAAGCACGGGCTGTACACCTCGGGCTGGGAAGACATCGCGATGCGCAAGACCATGCTGGACGGCCGTCCGAAGCAGATCCCCAACCCGCGCTTCACGCAGCGCGGCTTCCATGCCTGGATCTGGAACAATACGACGGGCAACGAGGACTTCGCCTACCGCCTGGCCAATGCCGGCTACGACATCGTGCTGGCGCCGGTCACCAAGATGTACCTGGACATGGCCGCCAACCCGAACCCGGACGAGCCGGGCGTGAACTGGGGCGCCTACGTCGAGCTGGCCGACGTGTACGACTTCATCCCGTTCGACTACCTGAAGAACGCCGACGCCGCCGCGCGCACCGGCAAGGACGGCCTGACCGACTACGGCAAGCGCCGCGTGCGCGGCCTGGAAGCGACGCTGTTCACCGAGACCGTGCGCGATCCGGCCCTGATCGACTACATGGTCATGCCGCGCCTGCTGGCGGTGGCGGAGCGGGCCTGGGCGCCGGATCCGGCCTGGGCCACGGAAGCCGATCCGGCCAGGGCGGACGCGCTGCACCGCGCCGCCTGGTCCGGCTTCGCCAACGCGCTGGGACGGCGCGTGCTGCCGCGCCTGGACCTGGACGGCAGCAGGGTCGCCTACCGCATCGCGCCGCCCGGCCTGACGGTGCAGGGCGACCGGGTGCTGGCCAACCATGCGCTGCCCGGCATGCAGCTGCGCTACACCAGTGACGGCTCGCTGCCGACGGCCGCCAGCAAGGCGGTCGACGGGCCCATTCCCGAGCGCGGCACGATCCAGGTGGCGGCGTTCGACCGCAACGGCCGGCGCGGCCAGGTGGCGCGCATCGAGCGGCCCTGAGCGCGTGGCAGGCGGCGCCCGCGCCACCCTCGATGGGTGCGGGCGTCTTCGCTATAATCGGCATTTTCTGCGGGATACCGAGTGATCGCATCGATGGGAATACGTGCCTGGCCGTGCCTCGGCGGCTTGCGCCGCCGCCGGCGCCCGCGTGACCCGTCGTGGCGCCGCGCCTGGATGCTCGGCCTGCTGGCGGCGTGGGCCTGCAACGGCGCCGCGCTGGCGGGCGTGCAGATCGCGGCCACGCAGGGCGCCCAGGTCCCTGCGAACGCGCCCGCCGCGCCGGCCGGCCTGCAGGTGCTGCACTGGTGGACGTCGGCCAGCGAGCGCAAGGCCGCCGACCTGCTGGCCGCGCGCCTGGCCGAGGAAGGCATCGCCTGGCAGGACGCCGCGATCCCCGGCGGCGCCGGCATCGGCGCCGGCAAGGTCCTGAAGGGCAGGGTGCTGGCCGGCGACGCGCCCGAGGTCACGCAGATGATCGGCGCCTCGATCGCCGAGTGGGCCGACATGGGCCTGCTGCTGGAACTCGACAACGTGGCCGCGGCGGGCAACTGGAGCCGCTTCCTGTTCCCGACCATCCAGGAACTGGTGACGCACCGCCGCCACGTGATGGCCGTCCCGCTCGGGATCCACCGGGTCAATACGCTGTACTACGACCGCGCGCTGTTCGCCCGCCTGAAGCTGGCGCCGCCGCAGACCTGGGCCGAGTTCGAAGCCGCGGCGCTGCGCCTGCGCGCGGCCGGCATCGAACCGCTGGCGCAGAGCAGCGAAGCCTGGCAGGTGGCGGCGCTGTTCGAGAACCTGGTGCTGGCCGAGGGCGGTCCGGCGTTCTACCGCGAGCTGTTCGTGCGGCGCAGCCCGGCGGCGGCGGCCGACCGCCGCACCGCCGACGCATTCAAGCGCCTGCGCACGGTCAAGGGCTGGATCGCCGGCCAGCTCGACGAGCGCCCGTGGACCGCCGTCGTCGCCCGCTTCGCGCGGCGCCAGGCCGGCATGATGATCATGGGCGACTGGGCCAGGGCCGAACTGGCCGAGCACGCGCTGCTGCCGGAGCGCGACTACGGCTGCGGCGCCGCGCCGGGCACCGGGCGCTGGCACCTGTACAGCGTCGACACGCTGGCCATGTTCGCCGGCGACTACCACGCCATGCCGGCCCAGGAACGGATGGCGCGCCTGCTCGTGGCGCCGGCGCTGCAGGCCGACTTCAACGCCCTCAAGGGCGGCGTGCCGGTGCGGCGCGACGCCGATCCGGCGCGCATGGACGCC
>DAMAFT010000620.1:0-3215 GCA_031995805.1 Massilia sp. | reverse complement strand
GGGCCAGCGTGGCCGGCGACACCCCGTGCGCCAGCAGGCGCGCGCTGGCGATGTTGTTGCCGTAGGCTTGCAGCACCTCCTCGATGTCGCGGCGCCCGTCGCGGTCCGAGGCCGAGTCGTACCACAGCTCGATGCGCGCCGGGCGCATCGCGTTGTAGTTCTCGGTATAGTTCTCGGGCACGCGCAGCACGGCGGCGATCTTGTGGTTGCGCAGCAGGGCGGTGATGGCGTCTTCTTCCATCGGGCCGGCATCGGTGATCGTGATGTTCTTCTGCTTGAGCTGGGACACCAGCGTCGGCGCCTGGCCGCCGCCGATCACGGTCAGCGCGATGCCTTCGCGTTCGGGCCGGGTGGCGCGGTCGATCCACTGGTTCAGCAGGAAGGCCAGCATGGCCGGATACATCAGCGTGAACATGGCGATCAGCGCCAGCGAGCGCTTGTCGCGCAGCGATTCGCGCAATTCCTTCAAAAAGACGACCAGGTACTTGGGTTTCATGCGGCGATTCCTTCGTCGGTGCCGACCAGGTGCACGAAGGCATCCTCGAGGTTGGCGATGCCGGTGCGCTGGCACAGTTCGGCGGGCGTGCCCTGGGCCACGGTATGGCCCTTGGCGATCACGATCACGTCGTCGCACAGGTGGCTGACTTCCTGCATCACGTGGGTGGCCATGATCACGCAGCAGCCCTCCGCGCGCAGCGCCGCCAGCGCGTGCCGCACGGCGCGCGTGCTCATCACGTCGAGGCCGCGCGTGGGTTCGTCGAGCAGCAGGTGGCGCGGGCGGTGCAGCAGCGCGCGCGCCAGCGCCACCTTGATGCGCTGGCCCTGCGAGAAGCCCTTGCTGCGCCGTTCCATGATGTCGTCCATGGCCAGCATCCCGGACACGTCGTCGATGCGGCGGCGCAGGCCGGCGCCGTCCATGCCGTTGAGTTCACCGAAATAGGTCAGGTATTCGCGCGTCGACAGGCGCTCGTACAGGCCGAACTGGTCGGTCAGGAAGCCGATGCTGGCGCGCACGCGCATCGGATCCTTTTCCGGGTCCACGCCGTCCACCAGGATGGTGCCGTGGTCGCGCTGCAGCATGCCGACCAGCGTGCGCAGCAGCGTGGTCTTGCCGGCGCCGTTGGGGCCGAGCAGGGCCGTGATCTGGCCGTCGCGCGCGCTGAAGCCGACGCCTCCGAGCGCCTGCACGGGACCGAAATGTTTGCGGACTTCATGTGCTTCGATCATGCCTTGTCCATCCGTTCAGGGTTGCGGCCCGGCGCTGCCGAGCTGGAAAGTGGGGGGCGGGATCTCTTCCAGGCAGGCGGCGTCCAGCTTCGCCCCGGGCTGGTCGAGGAAGGTGCGCAGCAGGCGCGGCGCGCAGCCGAGCTGGGACACGCCGTGGCCGACGTTGGTCACCGTGACCGATTGCGCGTGCGGCATGAAGCGCGCGGCGCTGGCGGCGCGGTGCGGCGGCGTGACCGGGTCGAGCGCGCCGGACAGCAGCAGCGCCGGGGCGGCGATCGGCGTCGGCTCCTTGTACGGCACGGGCGGCACGTTCATCGCGGCGCACATGCCGGGCATGCGCTGGCCCAGCGCGCGCGTCAGCGGCGAGGCGTCGGACGCCACCAGCGCCGGCGTGAAGCGCGGCATGTCCTCGGCGCACACGACGGCCAGGTGCAGCAGCGTGGCCGGCGAACCCTCGGCGGAAAAGTCGGCGGCCAGGTTGCGGCGCGCCACGAACGGCTGCCAGCGGCCTTGCGCGGCGCTGTCGACCAGGAAGGGCAGGCGGCGCGCGTCGGCCGGCGCGTACAGCATGTTGCGCGCGGTGTCGAGCAGGCGCGCGCTGGTCATCGTCGTGTCGACCAGTTGCGCAGTGCGCGGGTCGGGCAGGCGCAGCTTGAGCGGCGCGGCGTCGAGTTTGGCCACCAGGGCGGCGAAGTCGGCGCGCAGGTTGGGATAGGCCTTGTGGCACGGTGCATCGGCGGCGCACTGCGCGAACAGCTTGTCGAGCGCTGCCTGGCCGTCGCGCCCGCCCGCCGGGATCACCTGCTCGGGCGCCGCCACGCCGTCCAGCACCAGCGCGCGCACGCTGTCCGGATAGGCGCGGGCATAGGCCTGCGCCAGGCGCGTGCCATAGGAGCCGCCCCAGACGTTGATCTTGCCGTAGCCGAGCGCGCGCCGCACGGCGTCGATGTCGCCGGCGGCATTGGCCGTCGTGTAGGCCGCGAACGGTGCCTTGCTGGCGCCGATGCAGCGCTGCAGTTCGGCGTCCACCTGGTCGTCGGTCAGCTTGACGTCCTCGTCGAGGTTGGACTTGCATTCGAGCCGGCCCGACAGGCCGGTGCCGCGCTGGTCGATGAACACGATGTCGCGCGTCGGCCGCACCCGCTTGAAGGCGTTCGACAGCAGCACCAGCACGTCGCTGCCGGCCTGGCCGGGACCGCCGGCCAGCACGAACAGCGGATCGGGACGCGCGCCCTGGCGCAGCGCCGGGGCGATCGTCACGTGCAGCGCCAGCGTGCCGGGCTTGCCGGGTTCGAGCACGACCGGCAGCTTGAGGCAGCGCAGCGCTTCCTCGACGCCGGGCAGGTGGCAGGTGCGGGTCTGCGCCGCCGGCGCGGATGCCGCTTCGGGCGGCGCCGCCTGTGCGGCCGGAATGGCGGCTGCGAACAGCGCGCCCAGGATCAGACTGGTCTTCACGAAGCCTCCCATGGTTTGCCGGCCATAGTAAATTGCTACTTTCTTTATGGTCAACAAAAAGTTGCACATATGCATGTCTTGACGCAAGACCGTGGAGCCCGGGCGGGCGAAGCGGCGGCCGGCTTGACCGGGGCGTGCGGAATCGGTTATGATCGTCGGCTTTCCATTTGCTCAGGAAAAGACAATAAGGCAGAGTCCGCGGCTGTTGCGAGCGGAACCACCATTGAGCATTTTTTACTCCATATAGGAAGTCAACATGAAAACTTTTTCCGCTAAGGGCCATGAAGTCCAGCGCGATTGGTACGTGATTGACGCGACGGACAAAGTCCTCGGACGTGTTGCCAGCGAAGTGGCACGCCGACTGCGCGGCAAGCACAAACCGGAATTCACTCCGCACGTCGACACCGGCGATTTCATCGTCGTCGTCAATGCAGGCAAGCTGCGCGTCACCGGCACCAAGGCCACCGCGAAGACCTATTACCGTCACTCGGGCTACCCGGGCGGTATCTACGAAACCAACTTCCTGAAAATGC
>DAMAFT010000619.1:0-3218 GCA_031995805.1 Massilia sp. | reverse complement strand
CCAACAGCGGCTGGGACGTGATCAACACCAGCACCATGAAGGGCATCACCGACGCCTCGCTGGCCGGCACCGGCCTGAAGGCCGCCGACCTGAACGGCGTGCGCCTGCCGGGTTCGATGAGCACCGAATTCGTCGAGGGCGTGCGCGACCGCAAGGGCGGCATGGTCTCGCTGCAGTTCAAGCCGAACCAGGACATCGACGTCAGCCTGACCGGTTTCCACGCCAAGATGGAGACCAACAACTACGGCCGCCTGAAGGCCGGCGCCATCTACAGCATGCTGCTGGGCAAGGCCTCGCTGGCCGACGGCGCCACCGGCGCCACCGCGCCGAACACGAATTCGAACGGCCAGCAGGTGTTCGCCTCGATCCGCAATCCGGTCATCGTCAACGAGACCACGATGTACGGCGACACGCTGCGCGTGCTGAAGAGCGCCGACATCGTGTTCCCCGACGGGACCACGCCGCAGTACATCGGCAACTCGGAAGGCTTCTACCGCGACGGCGCCAGCGCCACCAGCGGCTTCCTCGACCTGGACGCCACCTGGCGCGTCAGCCAGGACCTGAAGCTCAAGACGCTGCTGTCGACCACGCGCGGCACCGGCAAGACCGAGGCCGACCAGGGCCTGACCTATGCGCGCTTCGGCACCGGCGTGTCGTACGCGCTGGGCAGCGTCGACGACGCGCCCTACGTGAACTACCAAGGCACCCAGGGCACCACCGACCAGCTGGTGGCGCGCACCATCTCCGGCCTGAAGTCGGTCGACAAGGAAAAGAGTGCGCAAGTCGACGCCGAATACAAGCTCGGCCATGGCGAGGGCCTGGGCTGGTTCCAGTCGATCGAGAGCGGCGCGCGCTTCTCCGACCACCGCCGCGACAGCGAGCGCCGCTATCCGGCCTACCGCACCGCGGGCCTGGGCACGGCGCCCGGCAGCACGATCCCGTGGCCGTCCGACTTCGGTTCCGACCTGGGCGGCCCGGCCGGCTGGGACAATACCGGCGTCACCTTCACGCCGGAGATGCTGAAGGACTACTTCGCCGCCAACACCAAGGAAACCAGCGACGACTTCGAGCGCCGCATCGCGTCGGAACTGCACGTGCGCGAGCGCCAGAGCTCGGCCTATGCGCAGGCCAACTTCGAACACGACAAGTGGTCCGGCAACCTCGGCCTGCGCTTCGTGCAGACCCGCGTGAACGCCGACGTGCCGACGCCGATCCCGGCCGGCGCCTGCGTGCGCGCGGCGCCGAACCAGCCGGCGATCCCGTGCGCGGCCTATCCGGGTGCGATCAGCACGGCCGGCGACCTGCAGCCGTACTACGACGACCAGGCCGCCACGCCGTTCAATCCGCGCGCCGGCAACATGTACTACTTCACCAAGACCGACAAGCGCTTCAACAACTGGCTCCCGAGCCTGAACGTGCGCTACGAGATCGACAAGGACATGCTGGTGCGCTTCGGCGCCAGCCGCACGATCGGCCGCCAGAACTACAACATCGTCGGCGCCGGCTTCGGCACCCCGACCTGCGATGCGCAGGGCTGCCGCGTGACCGGCCCGAACCCGGACCTGAAGCCGCTCACCGCGGACAACCTGGACCTGTCGTGGTCGTGGTACTTCGCGACGCGCGCGCTGGTGGCGGTCAACGCCTTCCACTCGCGCATCGACGGCTACGCCAAGACCGGTTCCAGCGGCGGCACCACGATCGACCTGTGGGATTCGACCTCGCAGTCGCTGCGCACCTACGCGGTGAACACCTCGTCGCAGCAGGGCGCGCGCATCAGCGGCCTGGAAGTGCAGTATGAGCAGCCGATCGGCAGCACCGGCTTCGGCATCACCAGCAACGTCGGCCACGCCAAGACCAAGGTCGACGACGGCCGCCCGATGGTCGGCGCCTCCGACTGGACCGCCAACCTGGGCGGCTACTACGAGAACGACAAGCTGTCGCTGCGCCTGGTGGCGAACTACCGCAGCGAATACGTGAACAGCACCACGGCGCCGGCCCCGACGGCCAACAGCCAGGGCCTGTCGACCATCAACGGGGTGCTGATGCCGAGCGCGCCGACGATGGCGGCGCCGGTGACGACGCTGGCCTTCAACGCCAGCTACAACTTCACGCCGGCGCTGACGCTGACCTTCGACGCGACCAACCTCACCAACGTCAAGCGCGCCTACTACCGCTACAGCGAGGAAGAGCAGCAGAAGCTGGACGTGAGCGGCCGCCAGTTCTACGTCAACCTGAAGTACAAGTTCTGACGCTTCGCATCAGTACGGCACAAGGGAGCTTCGGCTCCCTTTTTTCATGGGCGCGCATGCACCGTGTAGGACTGCATCCCGCGCCGCGGTCCAGTGTGCGCCACCTAACGGTCGTGCTGCGCGTGCGCCCTTACGATGGAGTCGTCGAGTGAGGCGCCAGCGACCTACTACCGCAGGCCGCCAACCACCTCGACAGGTCAGCCGGTCGCCTCGAGGATCGGCACCATATTCCCGCGCCGGCATGGCGTCATCGATGCCATGCCGGCCCAATCGGAAGCGGAGGTTGCCCATGTCAACGACCACGACGAGTCATCCACCGAAGCACCTCGTGCGCGAGTACCTCGAACGGCGCACGAAGGAAAGCGGCCCGCCGCCGACGCCGGAAGAAATCCGGCGCCAGCTCGGCTGGGGCATGCTGATGCAGTCGGCGGACGACAAGATGGGTTCCTCGCGCTCCTGACCACCGCTGCGTCCACCACGAAACAGGAGAACACCATGACCGACAAGATCGGCAGCAAGAACATCGCCCAGCATCGCGGCAAGAAGGAACGCGCCGAGATCCGCAAGACCAATATCGCGCGCGAAGCCGTCAAGCAGGCCGAAGCCCGCGCCAAGTACCGCAACGAGCAGAAGGGCCGGGCTTCCGGCGGCGCCCAGGCCGCCTGACGTCCCGCTTCCCCTTCCACCAGGCCCGCCCCGGCAACGCGGCGGGCCTCGTCGTATCCGCCATCCCCGCCATCCCCGCCATTCCCGCCATTCCCGTCATCCCCGTCGTTCCATCGTTCGTTCGCCGATACCGCCGCCGTTCGCCGGCCCGACGCCGCCGTTCGCCGAAAAGCGCTTTCCCGCCGATGTCTCCCTGTCGTATCGTCGCCGCCATGGACAAACGACATGGAGGACACATGAAAAGCGAAGCGTCGTACCACCTCAGGCGCCAGGTGCTGTGGGGCCTGATGCGGGTGGGCCTGG
>DAMAFT010000618.1:0-3227 GCA_031995805.1 Massilia sp. | reverse complement strand
CCCGACACCGACGACTTCTTCCTGGTGCTGGACGGGCGCCTGGACATCGACCTGGAAGACGGTTCGACGGTGACGCTCGGCCCGGGCCAGCTGTACGTCGTGCCGCGCGGCGTGCGGCACCGGCCGCGCGCCCATGGCGAGGCGCACCTGCTGCTGATCGAGCCGACCGGCACGCCCAACAGCGGCGACCCGGCGACGGCGGCGCCGCGCCGGGTCATCTAGCTGGGGCACGCCTCAGGCGCGCAGCACGACCCGCGTCCTCTCGCGCGCCGAGCGGTAGATCGCCTCGATGATGCGCAGGTCGCGCAAGCCATCCTCGCCGGCGACGATCGGCTCGCGGTCCTGCAGGACGCACTGGGCCAGGTGGTCGAGCTGGGCGGCCCACTGGGTCGCGCCGGGGCCGGGCGCCGGCGTGACTTCCTCGCCGCGGCCGCTGCCCACCCACAGGCGGTTGCCGCGGTAGGCGGTGGCCGGCTCCATCTCGATGCGGCCCTTGTCGCCCACCAGCAGGATGTGGTTCTGGTTGGCGCTGTACATCGACATGCAGGAACCGACCACGCCCGACGGGAATTCGAGCTGGAAGCCGATCAGGTCCTCGACCTCGCGGAAGCGCGGATCGCGCCGGTCGGTGGTTTCCTGGGCATAGACGGCGACCGGCTCCTCGCCGGTCATGTAGCGCGCGGCGTTCAGGGCATAGATGCCGATGTCCATCAGCGAGCCGCCGCCCGACATCGCCTTCTTCAGGCGCCAGGCGTCCGGATTGTTGAAGGTGAAGCCGTGCTCTGAGCGGAAGTAGCGCAGCTTGCCGATCTCGCCGGCACGGGCGCGCCGCACCGCTTCCAGGTTGGTCGGCTCGAAGTGGCAGCGGTAGCCGATCATCAGCTTGCGGCCGGCCTGGCGGCAGGCGGCGATCATCGACTCGCACTCGGCCGAGGAGAGCGCCATCGGTTTTTCGCACAGCACGTGCTTGCCCGCCTTCGCCGCGCGGATCGTGTACTCGGCGTGCATCGACACCGGCAGGCAGACGTAGACGATGTCGATGTCCGGATTGTCGCGGATGCGGTCGAAGCTGGCGTAGTCGTAGAGGTTGCGCTCGGGGACGCCGTATTGCGCCGCCACCTTCCTGGCCTTGGCGGCGTCGCCGCTGACCAGCGCCACCAGCCTGCTGTTCCTGCAGTTGGCGAACTGCGGGACGATGACGCCGAGTCCATAGCCGCCCAGGCCCACCACCGCATAGCCCAGCTTGCGCCCGGATGCGGTGGCCGTGGCTTCTGCGGCCCCGGTCGGCAGGCCGATGGCGCTTGCGGCCAGCACGCCGCCGCTGAGCATGATGTTGCGTCGATTCCAGTCCATTGTCTCCAACTCCTCGTAGTCTTCATGGCATGGCGTCGTCCGGAGGCGTCGCCCGCGTGTTCGGGATATTCCACGAAATCGATTTCAACCGCGCTGGGGATTGTAATACGGATCACGGAAGGACTGGCGACCGGCCAGGTCTCCCAAGAGTTATGCAACTAACCGACATGCACCGAGGGACCCAACGAACCGGGGCCTGCGGCCCCCGCGGCGGTCAACGCAGCTTGCCCACCATGTCCGGCCCGACCGCCAGGCGGATGAAGGGGGCGGGGTCCTCGTCGTTCTTGCGCGCGATCCACAGCACGCTGGCCTTGCGGATCTTCCACTCGTGCGGCTCGCCCGAGAAGACCAGCGCCGCCACCTGGCCCAGCAGCGGCTGGTGGCCGACGATCACGACCGGCAGGCGCTGGTCGGGCCAGCCGCAGGCTTCCAGGATCTGCTGCGGCGTGGAGTCGGTGTTCAGCGCCTCGACCGTCGTGAACTTGCGGCCCAGCGCCTCGGCGGTCTGCACGCAGCGCAGGGCGGGGCTGGCCAGGATGCGGCATTGCGCCGGCAGCTGGCGGTCGAGCCAGGCGCCCACGCGCGAGGCGTGGCGCGCGCCCTTCGACGTCAGGGCGCGGCGCTGGTCGCCCTCGCGGGTGGCCACGTGCGGCTCAGCTTCGGCGTGGCGCCACAGGATCAGTTCCATGGTCGTTTCCCTTGTTGTTGGCGAGCGTGTCCGATGCGGCGCCCAGCAGCTCCATCAGCGCCTGCTGGGCGCTGAACGGCTTCTGGCTGCCGCGCGGCCTGCGCCGGCGGTAGCGGCCGTCGCTGCCCAGTTCCCAGGCGTTGACATTGTCCTTCAGGTAGACCTGCAGTCCCTCGCGGATCACGCGCTTCTTGAGGCCGGCGGCGCGGATCGGGAACGCGATCTCGACGCGCCGGAACAGGTTGCGGTTCATCCAGTCGGCGCTGCTGAGCCAGACGTCGTGGCGCAGGTTGTTGCGGAAGTAGTAGATGCGGGTGTGCTCGAGGAAGCGGCCGACGACCGAGCGCACCTTGATGTTGTCCGACAGGCCCGGCACGCCGGGTTTCAGCGCGCAGGCGCCGCGCACGACCAGGTCGATGCGCACGCCGTCGCTGGAGGCGTCGTACAGCGCGCGGATCACGGATTCGTCGGTCAGCGAATTCATCTTGGCGATGATGCGCGCCGGCTTGCCCTCGCGCGCGATCGCCGCTTCCTGGCGGATCGCCTTGACGATTTCCTTCTGCAGCATGAACGGGGCCAGCCACACGGCGTCGAGCTGGGTCGGGCGCGTCAGGCTGGTGAGGTGGATGAACACCTCGTTGACGTCGGCCGTGATCTGCTCGTCCGCGGTGAGCAGGCCGAAGTCGGTATAGAAGCGGGCCGTCGTCGTGTTGTAGTTGCCGGTGCCGAGGTGGGCGTAGCGGCGCAGGCCGACGGGCTCGCGGCGCAGCACCAGCGCCATCTTGGCGTGGGTCTTCAGGCCCACCACGCCGTACACCACCTGGGCGCCGGCTTCCTCCAGGCGCTCGGCCCAGTTGATGTTGGCTTCCTCGTCGAAGCGCGCCATCAGTTCGACGATGACGGTGACTTCCTTGCCGCGCAGGGCGGCGGCGATCAGCGCCTCCATCAACTCGGAGTTCGAACCGGCGCGGTAGATGGTCTGCTTGATCGCGACCACGTTCGGGTCGGCCGCGGCGCTGCGCACGAAGTCGATCACCGGCTGGAACGACTGGAACGGATGGTGCAGCAGCACGTCCTGCCTGCCGAGCACCGCGAAGATGTCCTGGTAGGCCGCCAGCTTGGGCGGGAAGCCCGGCGCGAACGGCGGGAACTTCAGGTCCGGCCGGGTATTGCTGTTGGCGATCTC
>DAMAFT010000617.1:0-3244 GCA_031995805.1 Massilia sp. | reverse complement strand
CGAGGTGATCGAGACCTTGGCCCCGATCAGTACGTTCATCAGCGTCGACTTGCCGACGTTGGGCCGGCCCACGATGGCGATATAGCCGCAGCGAAAATTCTCCGAGGTCAACCCGGCTGCGTTGGGTTCGACGGGATGCGTATCCATAGTCATTCTGTTTTCCTGCCGGATCATCCGGCGCTGCTGGAGGCGGCGCGAGCCGCCACGGTATCACGGCTGTCGGGACGACTGCTGCTTCGAATGGGTTTCCTCGGCCTGCATGGCGAGCTCGCCCTGCTCGGCCGTCTGGTCGGTGGCGATGCCGGCCAGCTTGAGCTGTGCCGAACGGGGCCGGGTCTTGCGCGCGGCGGACGGGCTCTTCTGCAAGACCTGCTCGGCCGTCTCCAGCGCCAGGCGCGCCGCCGCCTGTTCGCCGGCGCGGCGGCTGCCGCCGCGGCCGTAGACCTGGATGCCGAGCTTGGGCACCAGGCACTCGATCTCGAATTCCTGGCTGTGGGCGGCGCCGTGCGTCGCCACCACGTTATAGGTCGGCAGCGAGATCTTCTTGCTCTGCAGGAATTCCTGCAACAGCGTCTTGGCGTCCTTGCCGAGGGTGCGCGGGTCGACCGAGTCGAGCAGCGGGATGTAGAACGCGCGGATGGTGCTGCGCGCGGCATCGAAACCGCTGTCGAGGAAGATCGCGCCCAGCAGGGCCTCGAGCGTGTCGGCCAGGATCGACGGACGGCGGAAGCCGCCCGACTTGAGTTCGCCTTCGCCCAGGCGCAGGAATTGCGACAGCTCGAGCTTTTGCGCGATCTCGTACAGCGTCTGCTGCTTGACGAGATTGGCGCGCAGGCGCGACAGGTCGCCTTCGGCGAGGGCGTTGAAACGTTCGTACAGGATGGAGGCGACGACGCAGTTCAGGACCGAGTCGCCGAGGAACTCGAGGCGCTCGTTATGCACGCTGCTGTGGCTACGGTGGGTCAGCGCCTGCTGCAGCAGGCCGGAATCCCGGAACGTGTAACCTAGGCGGGTTTGCAATAACTGAAGATTCATTGTCTTACCAATCTGTTGGGCCGGCATGAGCCGGACGCCAACGCCCGCCCCTTCCGGCTGGATTACTGGGCCTTGGCGGCCTCTTTGGCGGCATTCGCGCCGCTCGGGTCGGTCGTGCCGGCGAAATCGAACAGCAGGCTCACGTTGCCGGCCAGCGGCACCCGCTTTTCGTAGGCGAAGCTGACCTGCACGTCCTGCTCGTCGCGGGTAATCACCAGGTCGCGCCCGGCGATCGCGCTGACATCGTTGACGCCGGCATTGCGGTCGAACGCCTGCTGGATCTCGCGCACCGTATTGCCTTCGGCCTTGGCCTTGACGATCGCGCCCTGCACGGCGCGGTATTCGAGCAGGGCCGGCGTCACCTTGATGGCCACCAGCGCCAGCGCGCCCAGCACCACCAGTGCGACGAGCAGCCCGGACAGCGACACGCCACCTTCGAAGCGCCGGCTGCCGGCGCGGCTTCCATTCCGTACTACTGCTGTCGTCCGCATGCGCGCACCCGGTGTGTCAGTGGATACCGCCGATGCGCTTGAGGTCGCTGAAGTTCATCCAGACGAACACGGCCTTGCCGACGATGTTCTTGTCCGGGACGAAGCCCCAGTAACGGCTGTCTGCGCTGTTGTCGCGGTTATCGCCCATCATGAAGTAATTGCCCTCCGGTACGATACAGGTAAATTTATCGTAGGAATAGGTGCAATTCTCGTGATGGGGGAACTCCTCCACCGAACCCAGGTTGATCGGGCGCGCGCCATCCATGTTCAAGATGCGGTGCGGGGCATTCGCCAGCTTTTCCAGGTACTGCTTGTGATACACCGGACGTTCGTCGTCGAGGTAGTCGTCCATCGCTTCGTACTCGACGGGCTTGCCGTTGACGGTGAGGCGCTTGTTATCGTAGGTGATTTTATCACCGGGCACGCCGATCACGCGCTTGATGTAGTCCTGGCTCATGTCCTTCGGGTACTTGAACACCATCACGTCGCCGCGCTGCGGATTGCCGACCTCGACGATCTTCTTGTTTAGCACCGGGAGGCGGATGCCGTAGTCGAACTTGTTCACCAGGATCAGGTCGCCCACCAGCAGGGTCGGCACCATCGACGAGGACGGGATCTTGAACGGCTCGAACAGGAAGGAGCGCAGGAAGAACACCAGCGCGATCACCGGGAAGAAGCTGCCCGAATACTCGACCCAGGTCGGCTGGCGCAGGATGCCCGCTTCCAGCGCCGCGCGGTTGGCGTTGTCGATCTTGATGCCGTCGGCGGTGAGCTTGGCGTTGCGCGCGTCGAACTCGGCCAGCGCTTTGTCCGCCCTGGCACGCCGTTGCTTGGCCAGCACGAACACGTCCAGGCACCAGATCACGCCCGTGATCACCATCAGGACGAACAAGATCAGGGCAAAATTGCCAAGGATCAGTTGCATGCTCATTTATCTTCCACCTGGAGGATGGCCAGGAAGGCTTCCTGCGGGATCTCGACGGAACCCACCTGCTTCATGCGCTTCTTGCCGGCTTTTTGTTTTTCGAGGAGCTTCTTCTTGCGGCTGATGTCGCCGCCATAGCACTTGGCCAGCACGTTCTTGCGCATCGCCTTGACGTTCTCGCGCGAAATGATGGTCGCGCCGATCGCGGCCTGGATGGCCACGTCGAACATCTGGCGCGGGATCAGCTCGCGCATCTTGGCCGCCACCTGGCGGCCGCGGTACGGGGCGTTGGCGCGGTGCACGATGATGGCCAGCGCATCGACCTTCTCGCTGTTGATCAGCATGTCGACCTTGACGACGTCGGCGGCGCGGTTTTCCTTGAACTCGTAGTCCATCGAGGCGTAGCCGCGCGAGGTCGACTTCAGGCGGTCGAAGAAGTCCAGCACGATCTCGGCCATCGGGATCTCGTACTGCAGCTTGACCTGGCGGCCATGGTAGGCCATGTCCATCTGCACGCCGCGCTTGCTGTTACACAAGGTCATCACGGCGCCCACGTATTCCTGCGGCATGTACAGGTTGACGTTGACGATCGGCTCGCGCACTTCGTTGATCCTGGACGGTTCCGGCATCTTCGACGGATTGTCGACGCGCACCATGGTGCCGTCGCGCATCTCGACCTCGTACACGACGGTCGGCGCCGTCGTGATCAGGTCCATGTCGAATTCGCGCTCAAGGCGTTCCTGCA
This sequence comes from Massilia sp., assembly GCA_031995805.1. Lineage (GTDB taxonomy): Bacteria > Pseudomonadota > Gammaproteobacteria > Burkholderiales > Burkholderiaceae_D > Telluria. The sequence continues at coordinate 48 of DAMAFT010000617.1, read as the reverse complement.
CGATTTCCATGTGCAGCAGGCCCAGGAAGCCGCAGCGGAAGCCGAAGC
>DAMAFT010000616.1:0-3245 GCA_031995805.1 Massilia sp. | reverse complement strand
GAGCAGCGCATTCGTAATGCGAAGGTCACCAGTTCGATTCCGGTCAGCGGCACCAGATTCAGTAAAAAGGGCAACCCATCCGGGTTGCCCTTTTTGCTTGGCGTTTCCGCTTCCTATCCACGCGCGCTTTGCATCGTTCCCCGGCTCTGTTATGCACCGCACAGTGCCAAATGACTAAAAGTTATATTTTTTCCATTGCGACGCCGCATGTCGACACGATCGGCAACCGGCACTGCGGTACAGGAGACGCGAGGGAGACCGCGCGTCGATGGAACTTTTGAGCGTTTGCCTGATCAACGTCAACAAAACTTGATCTCGTGCACTGCCCCGATGCCTCCGTTGACGTAGCGCAGCCCGCTCTCGTGCCTTCGTTTCGTTTCGAAGGGAATACGGCAAGAATGTGGTGATGGTCGAGTTTCGGTCTACTCCGCGTTGGTCATACTTTTTACGAGGAATTCATCATGGATAATCAGAAGTCGAACGAGGCAAAAGGCAGCACCATCGGTCAGAACCAGGGCGCGAGCATCGGCAAGGACAGCAACCAGGGCAACCAGGGCAAGGACAACCTGTCGTCCGTCAGCGGTTCGGGCAACCTGGGCAGCACCGCGGGTTCGGGCAGCCTGAGCAAGAGCACCCAGCTCAACCAGGGCAAGGACCAGCAAACCCCGGGCAGCATCGGCAGCGGCAGCGGCAGCAGCATCGGCAGCAGCACCGGCGGCGCCACCGCGTCGAGCATCGGTTCGATGAGCACCCAGAACAGCCAGAGCGCCGGCGCCGCCACCGGCTCGGGCACCGGCGGCGACGCCAAGGACCTCGGCGCCAAGGCCGACGACAAGGTCAAGGAAATCGGCAACCAGGTCGAGTCCAAGGCGCAGGGCCTGCACCAGTCGATCGACAAGGCCGCCGACGCCGCCCAGCCCTACGTCGACAAGGCCGTCAACAGCGTGCAGCCGGTCGTCGACCGCCTGGCCACCAGCGCCCATGCCGGCGTCGACAAGCTGCAGGGCATGCTGAGCGGCGCCAGCCTGAACCTGGGCGAGCGCCAGCAGCAACTGACCGACGCCTACGGCAAGTGGCGCGAAGCCAGCTTCGACTACGTGCGCGAAAAACCGGCCACCGCGCTGGCCATCGCCGCCGCCGCCGGCTTCGTGCTGGCCAAGCTGCTGGGCGGTTCGCGCCGCGACTACTGATCGCACCGCGCCGCCTGGCGGCGTGACGACCAACGAAAAGCCGGCTTCGCGCCGGCTTTTTGTCGTGCAGTTACTTGACCGCGCTCTCCTCGCTCGGCGCATGCCGCGGCGCGTGCTTGCGCACCTTGCCCGCCATCCGCCCGAACCAGTGCTCGACGTCGTCCACGTAGGTGAACACGGCCGGTACCACCAGCAGGCTCAACAGCGTGGAGGTGATCAGGCCGCCGATCACGGCGATGGCCATCGGCGAGCGGAAGCTCGGGTCGCCCGACAGGCCCAGCGCCAGCGGCAGCATGCCGGCGCCCATCGCGATCGTGGTCATCACGATCGGGCGCGAACGCTTGTGGCAGGCGTCGACCAGCGCGTCGAAGCGGTTCATGCCGGCCTTGCGCGCCAGGATCGCGTAGTCGACCAGCAGGATCGAGTTCTTGGTCACGATCCCCATCAGCATGATCAGGCCGATCATGGTCGGCATCGACAGCGCGCTGTGGGTGACCAGCAGCGCCACGAAGGCGCCGCCGATCGACAGCGGCAGCGCGGCCAGGATCGTCACCGGCTGCAGGAAGTCGGTGAACAGCAGCACCAGCACGCCGTAGATGCACAGCACGCCGATCAGCATGGCCAGGCCGAAGCTGGCGAACAGCGCCTGCATCTCCTGGGCGTCGCCCAGTTCCGCGATCTGCACCGAGGCCGGCAGGTTCTTCAGCGCCGGCAGCGCGCGCGCTTCCGCGTTCACCTCGCCCAGCGAGCGGCCGTTCAGTTCCACGTCGAGCGTGACGTTGCGGCTGCGGTTCAGGCGGTCGATCTGGGCCGGGCCGCTCTCCACCGTGATGTTCGCCACGTTCGCCAGCAGCACCGGGCCGTTCTTGCCCGGCACCGTCAGGCGGCCGATGGCGTCGAGGTCGGCGCGCACGGCGTCCGGCAGCTTGACGCGGATCGGCACCTGGCGCTCGGACACGTTCATCTTGGCCAGCACCTGGTCGTAGTCGCCGGCCGTGGCCACGCGCACCGTCTCGCCGATGCTGGCGGCGGTCACGCCCAGGTCGGCCGCGCGCGCGAAGTCCGGGCGCACGATGATCTCGGGGCGCACCAGCGAGGCGCTGGAGGTGACGTTGCCGATGCCGTGCAGGCCGCGCAGCTCGCGCTCGGCCTGGCGCGCCGCGGCGTTCAGCGCCACCGGATCCTCGCTGCGCAGCACCAGCTGCATCTTGACGCCGGTATCCGGCGGACCCACGGTGAAGCGCGCGCCCGGGATGTCGGCCAGGCGGTCGCGCACGGCCGATTCGATGGCGGCCAGCGACGCCTTGCGGTCGTCGCGGTGCGCGGTGGTGAGCGTCAGCACGGCGCGGCGCGCCTCGGCCGCCGCGCCGGGCGCGAAGGCGTCGCCGCTGGAGCCGCCGCCGATCGAGCTGAACACGCCCTTGACGAGCTTGTCCTGCATGACGGCCAGGCGCACGCGTTCGGCCACGGCGCGCGTTTCCGCCAGCGTGGAACCGGGCGGCAGCTCGACGTTGACCTGGGTCTGCGAACGGTCGTTGGCCGGCACGAAGCCGGTCGGCAGCAGCGGCACCAGCGAGATCGAGCCGACGAAGAACAGGGCGGCCGCGATCATCGTCAGGCCGCGGTGGTTCAGGCACCACTGCATGGTGCGCATGTAGCGCCGCATCAGCGGGCCGTCCTGTTCCTCGTGGTGCTTGGCGGGCTTCAGGAAGTAGGCGGCCATCATCGGCGTCAGCAGGCGCGCCACCAGCAGCGAGGCCAGGATCGCGAGCACGGCGGTCCAGCCGAACTGCTTGAAGAACTTGCCCGGGATGCCGCTCATGAAGGCGGTCGGCAGGAACACGGCCACCAGCGAGAAGGTCGTCGCGATCACGGCCATGCCGATCTCGTCGGCCGCTTCCAGCGCGGCCTGCATCGGCGTCTTGCCCATTTTCAGGTGGCGCGAGATGTTCTCGATCTCGACGATGGCGTCGTCGACCAGCACGCCGACCACCAGCGCCAGCGACAGCAGCGTCACGGTATTCAGGGTATAGCCGAACAGGTACTGGCCGAGGA
>DAMAFT010000615.1:0-3246 GCA_031995805.1 Massilia sp. | reverse complement strand
CCCAGCCGGGCACCGCATCGCCGTCGCCGGGCGGGGCGCCGGACAATGCCGGCGCCGCGGCCGCCGCGGCCATGGGCATGCCGGCGGCCATGGCTTGGTGGAATATGCTGCAAGATCAATTCACCCAGGCCGTGAGTGCGGCAATGACGCCGGCGCCAGGCGCGGCGGCGTCCGCGGACGGGGCCGCCGCGGCAAAGCCGGAGCAACAGGACAAGCCGAAGCAGGACGGCGACGCCGCAGCCGACGCGCCGCCCGCCATGGGGCGCACGGGCGGCAGCGGCAAGGTGCGGGCGAGCCGGCCGAAGGCGGACAAGGCCTGAGCCGCCCTCCCTACGCCACCTCGTCGACCCTGGCGGCGTCCTTGCCGGCCTCCTTGGCGCCTTCCTTGCCGCTCTCCTTGCCCGCTTCCGCCGCCGGCTGCAGCAGCGCCAGCTGCTCCACCAGCTGCGCGAAGCGCTGCTGGCCCGGCAGCAGGCGGTCGACGTGGTGCAATACCTCGTAGGCCTCGGCCGACAGCACCGGGTTGTAGCCCTGCTGCTGCATCGTCGAGACGAGGATCTGGGCCGCGTTGAACAGGATGCGCTGGTTGTTCGGCACCTTGCGGCGCGCATCGCGCATCCACGCCACGGCCTCGCCCAGCTTGCCGGTCTTCCACAGCAGCACGCCCTGGTTCATCAGGTCGGTCGCTTCCTTCTTCGACGCCTGGATCAGGGCCAGCCCCTCGTCGCCCAGGCGCGCCCTGTCGAAGATCCTCTGCACGTCCTCCAGCAGCAGCGGATTGTCGTGGTTGTTGCGGATCACGTAGCACAGCAGGTCGACCGGCGCTTCCTTCACGCCGACCGCGAACAGCAGGGTCGCCAGCTCCAGGCAAGTGTCGACGTCGGGCCGTTCCGGCGTGGCCTGCAGCAGCGCCTCGAGCTCGTCGCCGGCCTGGCGCGCGCGCCGGAAGTCGCCGCTCTCGTGGTACACGAGGCCCTCGGTGACCTTGGCGCGCAGCGGGATGTCCGGCTGCTCGGCGCCGAAATCGCGCTGGGCCGCCAGCAGCAGGCGCAGCGCTTCCTTCGGGTCGTTCTTCTGGCCGTGCACGCGCGCCAGGCCCAGGTAGGCGTCGGCCGTCTTCATGACGGAATATTCGCCGATCGCGATGCACTTGCGGAACGCCTTCTCAGCCAGCGGCACGTTGCCGATCCTCAGGGCGATATTGCCCAGGTTGCGCTGGCGCGGCACGGAATTCGGCGACAGCGTGGCGGCCCGTTCCAGGATCGCGCAGGACTCTTCCGGCTTGCCCATGTTCTGGTAGGCCAGCGCCAGCTGGTCGTAGGCCTCGATGAAATGGCGGTTTTCCGCGATCACTCCCTGGAACATCTGGCGCGCCTGCTCGAATTCGCCGTTGGCCATGCGGATCTTGGCCAGCCCGACGCGCGCCCACTGGTATTCGCGCTGTTCCAGCACGCGCTCGTACACCTCGCGCGCCTTGACCGGCTCGCCGCTTTTCTCCATCAGGCGCGCCTTCATGCGCAGCAGGTCGATCTCGTGGGCCTTGTGCGCCTCGATCTGCGCATCGCACAGCTTGGCCGCGCGCAGGTAATCCTTTTCCGCACAGGCCTGGTCGATCAGGCGGAAGATCTGCTTGCGGTGCCAGACGCGGTTCAGGCGCGTCAGCAGCACGCCCTCGGTGATCGGCTTGATCAGGTAGGCGTCCGGCTGGTGCTCGGCCGCGCCCATGACGGATTCCACGCTCTTCTCGGCCGACACCATCAGCCACACCGTGCTCGGGTTGACCAGGTTGCGCGCGCGCGCCTCTTCCAGCACCTGCTGGCCGTTCTTGCCGTCGCCCAGGTTGAAGTCGCACAGGACCACGTCGTAGCGGATGCGCGACAGCAGCCCGACCGCCTCGCCGCCGGACGAGGCCTGGTCGATGTTCTTCGCGCCCAGGCTACGCAGGCTCTCGCGCAGCAGCTGGCGCACGCCGACGAAGTCGTCGACCACCAGGTAGTTCTTGTCGGCCCAGTCGACCTGGTCGACGCCGTTGCCGGACGCGCCGTTCGGGTTGGCGCTCATGGGAGGGCCAGGATGAAGCAGCCGCCGCCGTAGCGGCCGCCGTTTTCCAGGCGCAGCGCGCCATGGCGGCCGCGGTGACGGTGCATCTTCGCCACCTCGCTCGAAAAGTACAGGCCCAGGCCGGTACTGTTGGTGAGGAAGTTGACGCCGCCGACGTCGCGCGCCGCGCTGGCGCCCGCCTTCAGCAGCGCCGGCGGATAGCCGGGGCCGTTGTCCTCGACGCGCAGCTCCAGGCAATCGTCGGCCTCGCGGATCGCCAGGCGCACCGTGTCGCAGGTGTAGTGGATGGCATTGTTGATCGCATGCGAGAGCACGCCCACCACCAGGTCCTCGTCGACGTGCCAGACCAGCGCGCGGTCGTAGTCGAGCTCGAGGCGGATGCCGCGCGAACCGAGCAGCACGTGCGCGATCGCCACCACCTGGTCGACCAGGTGGCCCATCTCGAGCGGCTGCAGGTCGAACGGGTAGTCCGGCTTGCCGACCTTCTTGTACAGCGCCAGCAGCTGCATCAGGTTGTCGTTCAGGCGCTTGGTCTGGTACAGCATGTGCGCCAGTTGCGGGTAGGCGGGATCCGTGCCCGACGCATCCGCGATCAGGCGCTCCAGCGTGCCGGACAGCACGCTGATCGAGTTCTTCATGTCGTGCGCGGTCGAGGCGAGGAACAGGAACAGTTCGTGCTCGTGCGGATGTTGGGGTTCGTCCATGGGCGTCAGTGAAAATGTTTCCTGACGTCAATTATACCGTTGAAACTTCCAGTTTCCGGACACCGATCAAGAGTCGGGCGCCTGCGGACCGCGCGGATTGCGGCGTGCGCGCAACACGAAGCGCGCCGGATCCAGCGCATCGACCAGGTTCGCCTCCAGCGGCAGCGGTTCGCCCTCGATCTGGGCGGCCAGCAGCTCGGCCGCCAGCCCGGCCCAGATCAGGCCGCGCGAGGCATAGCCCAGCAGCGCGTACAGGCCGGGATGGCGCGGCACGTCGCGCAGGCGCTCGGTGCTGCCGGCGGACGCGAAATCCGGCAGCCGGCCGACCAGCGGCAGGCGGTCCGGCGCGACGGTGCGAAAGCCCACGCGGCCCTGCAGCGGAGCGCCCTCGGCCGCGTGCGGGTCGGACAGCAGGCCGCGCAGCTTGTCCAGGTTTTCCGCATGGCTGGCGGGGGACAGTTGCGGGTCGGGATCGAGGTCG
>DAMAFT010000614.1:0-3247 GCA_031995805.1 Massilia sp. | reverse complement strand
GGCGGCGGTCCCGATTTCCCCTTCCCATGCGTACACCCCTGAACCTGTTGCGCCGCATGAAGCCGCGCGCCCTCGGCGCCTGGCTGGCGCTTGCCTTCACGTCCCTGTCGATCGTGCTGACCCTGGTGCTGACCGCGGCCATCGAGCGCAAGGCCACCGGACAGGTGAAGTCGAGCATCGGCAGCGGCCTGGCCGAGCTGGCGATGCAGACTTCCGACAAGCTCGACCGCGGCATGTTCGAACGCTACCGCGAAGTCGAATTGATCGCCCAGTTGCGCGAACTGCGCCCCGGCGAGCCGCAGGCGCAGCGCCGGCGCGCGCTGGAACGCGTGCAGGCGAGCTACGGCTATTACAGCTGGATCGGCGTGGCCGGCATGGACGGCCGGGTGCAGGCAGCGGCGCAGGGGCTGCTGGAAGGCGCGGACGTGTCGCAGCGGCCCTGGTTCCGCAACGCGCTGGACGGCGTGCATGCGGGCGACGTCCACGAGGCCGTGCTGCTGTCGAAACTGCTGCCGAAGCAGGCCGAGCCGTGGCGCTTCGTCGACGTGGCCTTTCCCGTGCGCGACGCGGACGGCACGGTGCGCGGCGTGCTCGGCGCCCACCTGTCGTGGCAATGGGCGCGCGACGTCGAACGCTCGATGATGGCCGGCATCGTCCGCCGCCGCCAGGTCGAGGCCCTGATCGTCGACGCCGCCGGCAAGGTGCTGCTCGGTCCGCCGGACACGGCCGGCAGGACGCTCGACCTGGGCAGCCTGCAGGCCGCGCGCGCGGCCGGGCGCTGGGGCTACGTGGAAGAGCGCTGGCCGGACGGCAAGTCCTACCTGGTCGGCTATGCGCGCGGGCGCGGCTACGGCAAGTATCCGGGCCTGGGCTGGACCGTGCTGGTGCGCCAGGACGAGCGCGACGCCTATGCCCCGGTGCGCCGGTTGCGCGAATACGGCCTGGCCGCCGGCGTGCTGCTGGCGGCGCTGTTCTCGCTGGCCGGGGTGGCGCTGGCGCGCCGCATCACGCGGCCGCTCGACGACCTGGCCGCGGCGGCGCAGCGCATCCGCGCCGGCGAACCGGCCCGCATCGCGGTGCCGCGCGGCTACCGCGAGGTGCGCGCGCTCGGGCGCACGCTGAACGCCCTGGTGGCCGGACTGGTGCGCCGGCGGCGCGAGCTGGAACAGCTGAACGCCACGCTGGAACAGCGCGTGGCCCAGCGCACCGGCCAGCTCGAGGAAGCGCTCGGCACGGTGCGCGCCAGCGAGCAGCGCATCGCCTCCATCATCGAGGCGGCGCAGGATGCCTTCATCGGCGTCGACCTGCGCGGCCGCGTGTGCGACTGGAACTCGGCGGCCGAGGCGATGCTGGGCTGGACGCGCGAGGAAGCGCTGGATCGCCCGGTGGCCGACCTGATCATGCCGGAGCGCTTCCGCGGGACCGGGCAGCTCGCGCTGCTGGGCCAGCGCGCCGAACGCACGCTGCTGCGCCGCGACGGCCGCGAGATCGAGGCCGAGATGACCATGACGCTGGCCGGCGGCGGCAGCGAGGCCGACGCCTTCTTCGGGATCTTCATGCACGACATCTCGCAGCGCAAGGAAGTCGAGCGCCTGAAGAACGAGTTCGTGTCGAACGTCTCGCACGAGCTGCGCACGCCGCTGACCTCGATCAGCGCCTCGCTGGCGCTGCTGGCCGACGGTGTCGCCGGCGAGTTGTCCCCGGACGTCAAGCAACTGGTCGACATCGCCAACGCCAGTTCCGGGCGCCTGGTGCGCCTGATCGGCGACGTGCTCGACATCCAGAAGATGGAGGCCGGCGGCATGGCGCTCGCGCGCCGCGTCCAGCCGGTGCTGCCGATCGCCGAGGAAGCGGTGGCGTCGATGGCGAGCCTGGCCGGCCAGGCCGGCGTCACGCTGGCCTGCGCCGCCGGACCCGATGCGGCGCAACTGCGCGCCGCCGTCGACCGCGACCGCATGACCCAGGTGCTGACCAACCTGCTGTCGAACGCGATCAAGTTTTCCGGCGCCGGCGCCACCGTCGCCACCCGGCTCGACAAGCAGGACGGGCGCGTGCGCGTATCGGTGGCCGACCAGGGACCGGGCATCCCGCACGCCTTCCGCGACCGCGTGTTCCAGCGCTTCGCCCAGGCCGACGGCGCCGATTCGCGCATGAAGAGCGGCACCGGCCTGGGCCTGTCGATCTGCAAGGCCATCGTCGAACAGCACGGCGGCGCCATCGGCTTCGACAGCGTCGAGGGGCAGGGGACGACGTTCTGGGTCGAGCTGCCGGCGGCGGCCTGATGCCTCAGGTGCGCCCCGCGCGCCCGGCGCCGCGCGCGTCTCCGTACAGGCGCTCGAACTCCGCCACCGGGACCGGCCGCCCCAGCAGGTAGCCCTGCAGCAGGTCGCAGCCGCATTCGGCCAGGAAGCTGCGCTGCGCCTCGTCCTCGACGCCTTCGGCGACGATCCCGAGGCGCAGCTTGCGCGCCAGCGCGACGACTCCCTCGACCAGCGACCGGTCGCCGCCGGCGCCGCCTGGCGCGCCGCCCCCCGCATCGTCGCCGCGGACCAGCTGGCCGTCGATCTTCAGCGCCGTGAACGGGAAGCGGCGCAGCCACGCCAGCGGCCAGGCGCCGGTGCCGAAGCCGTCCAGCGCGAACTGGACGCCCAGCTCCGCCAGCCCGGCCATGCGCTGCACGAGGCCGGGCGGATCGGCGGCGACCGTGCTCTCGCTGAGTTCCAGCGTCAGCTGGTGGGCCGGGGCGCCGCTGGCGGCCAGCAGGCCGGCCAGCGCGTCGGCGAAGCCCGGTTCGCGCAACTGGCGCGCGCTGACGTTGACGGCCAGGCGCAGCCGGCCCAGCTGCGGATCGCCGGCCCAGCGCGCCAGCAGCCGGCAGCTGTCTTCCAGCACCTGCATGCCGAGCGGGACGATCAGGCCGGACGCCTCGGCCTGGCCGATGAATTCGCCGGCGCCCAGCACGCCGGCGGCGGCGTCGCCGGTCCCGTCGCGCTGCCAGCGCACCAGCGCCTCGGCGCCGGCCAGGCGGCCGTCGCGCGCGAACTGCGGCTGGCAGTGCAGCACGAACTGGCGCCGCGCCACGCCGTCGCGCAACTGGCCGTCCAGCAGCGCCTGGCGCGCGGCCGCTTCCTGCATGCCCGGGTCGAAGAAGCGCAGCGTGTTGCGGCCGTCGGCCTTGGCGCGATACATCGCCAGGTCGGCCTGGCGCAGCAGCGCGACGACGGCGGTGTCGCCGTCGTCGAACAAC
>DAMAFT010000613.1:0-3249 GCA_031995805.1 Massilia sp. | reverse complement strand
GCTCGCCGCCCAGGTCGAACAGGTCGTGCTGGATCGAGACCAGCTGCTCGCGCGTGGCGGGCGGCATGTCCTCGCACAGCAGCAGGCCGACGAAGGAGTTCAGTTCGTCGACCTCGCCCAGCGCGTGGATGCGCAGGCTGTCCTTGCCGGTGCGGCTGCCGTCGCCCAGGCCGGTGGTGCCGTCGTCGCCCGTGCGGGTCGAAATCTTCGAGAGTCGATTGCCCATGGTGATACCCTGCCGATAAAAAAAGATAGCCGGAGCATACGCCAAATCGTCCTGATCGTGCTTACAATCGATCCATGATTCCCTCGATTCCCGTCGATCCCGAACGCCGGCGCCAGGTCGCCCGGGCGCTGCTGGCCGTGCTGCCCGAACGCTGCGTGCTGCTCGATCCCGAAGACACCCGCCCCTACGAATGCGACGGCCTGGCGGCCTACCGCCAGCTGCCGATGATCGTCACGCTGCCGGACAGCGAGGACCAGGTGCTGGCGATCCTGCGCGTGTGCCGCGAGCTGCAGGTGCCGATCGTGCCGCGCGGCGCCGGCACCGGCCTGTCGGGCGGCGCCCAGCCGCTGGCCGACGGCGTGGTGGTCTCGACCGCGCGCCTGCACCGCATCGTGCGCGTCGAACCGTTCGCGCGCACCGCCGTCGTGCAGCCGGGCGTGCGCAACCTCGCCATCTCCGAGGCCGCCGCGCCGTTCGGGCTGTACTACGCGCCCGACCCGTCCTCGCAGATCGCCTGCACGATCGGCGGCAACGTCGCCGAGAACTCGGGCGGCGTGCACTGCCTGAAGTACGGCCTGACCGTGCACAACGTGCTGCGCGCGCGGGTCTGCACGATCGAGGGCGACGTGGTCGAACTGGGCGGCGAGGCGCCCGACGCGCCCGGCCTGGACCTGCTGGCCGTGTTCATCGGTTCCGAGGGCATGCTGGGCATCGTCACCGAAGTCACCGTGAAGCTGGTGCCCAAGCCGGCGCTGGCCCAGGTGATCATGGCCTCGTTCGACGACGTCGCGACCGGCGGCAATGCGGTGGCCAGCGTGATCGCGGCGGGCATCATCCCGGCCGGCCTGGAGATGATGGACCGGACCTCGTCGCGCATGGTCGAGCCTTTCGTCAAGGCCGGCTACGACCTCGAGGCGGCGGCCATCCTGCTGTGCGAGGCCGACGGCACGGCGCTGGAAGTGGCCGAGGAAATCGAACGCATGACGGCGGTGCTGCGCGAAGCGGGCGCCGGCAGGATCGCGGTGTCGCAGGACGAGGCCGAGCGCCTGCGCTTCTGGTCCGGCCGCAAGAACGCCTTCCCGGCCGCCGGCCGCATCTCGCCCGACTACTACTGCATGGACGGCACCATCCCGCGCAAGCACCTCGCGCACGTGCTGGCGCGCATCGAGGAGATGGAAGCGACGTTCGGGCTGCGCTGCGCCAACGTGTTCCATGCGGGCGACGGCAACATGCATCCGCTGATCCTGTTCGACGCGAACGCGCCGGGCCAGCTGGAACGCGCGGAAGCCTTCGGCGCCGCCATCCTGGCCCTGTGCGTGGAAGTGGGCGGCACCATCACCGGCGAGCACGGCGTGGGCGTCGAGAAGATCGATTCGATGTGCGTGCAGTTCGGCGCGCAGGAACTCGATGCCTTCTTCGCCGTCAAGCGCGCGTTCGATCCCTTGATGCTGCTGAACCCGAACAAGGCGATCCCCACGCCGCACCGCTGCGCCGAATTCGGACGCATGCGCGTGAGCGGCGGCGCGCTGCCGTTCGCGCACCTGCCGCGCTTCTGAACCGAATACCTACGACAATCTGGACGGAGACATGGAACACATCGTCGAAGGATTCCGCGAACGGATCCTCGCCGCCGCGCACGAGCGGCGCCCCCTGCGCATCCGCGGCGGCGGCACCAAGGACTGGTACGGGCAGGCGCCCGCGGGCGAGTTGCTCGACACGCGGGCATACGCCGGCATCGTCGACTACGAGCCGACCGAGCTGGTGATCACGGCGCGCTGCGGCACGCCGCTGGCCGAGGTCGAGGCGGCGCTGGCGCGCTGCGGCCAGATGCTGGCGTTCGAGCCGCCGCATTTCGGCGCCGCCGCCACCTTCGGGGGCGCCGTCGCGGCCGGGCTGTCCGGGCCCCGTCGTACCGGCACCGGTGCCGGCGCGCTGCGCGACTTCGTCCTCGGCGCGCAACTGCTGGACGGGAAGGGCGACGTCCTGCGCTTCGGCGGCCGCGTGATGAAGAACGTGGCCGGCTACGACGTGGCGCGCCTGCTGGCCGGCTCGCTCGGCACGCTCGGGCTGCTGCTCGACATCTCCATGAAGGTGCTGCCGCGCGCCGTCGCCGAAGCCACGCTGCGCTTCGAGCTGGACCAGGCCGACGCCCTCCGCCGGCTCAACGAGTGGGCCGGCCGGCCGCTGCCGCTGTCGGCCAGCTGCTGGCACGACGGCGTGCTGGCGCTGCGCCTGTCCGGCGCGCGCGCCGCCGTCGAGGATGCGCGGCGCCTGCTCGGCGGTGAGCCGATGCCCGACTGCGCGCGCTTCTGGGACGACGTGCGCGAGCAGCGCCACGTCTTCTTCGGCGGCGATGCGCCTTTGTGGCGGCTGGCGCTGCCGTCCACCGCCGGACCGCTGGCTCTGGACCTCGGCCCGCAGCTCATCGAATGGGGCGGGGCGCAGCGCTGGCTGCGCGCACCGGGCGATGCCGGTCACGCCGCGCGCATCCGCGCCGCCGCGACGGCCTGCGGCGGCCACGCCACCCTGTTCCGCGGCGGCGATAAAAGCATCGGCGTGTTCCAGCCGCTGGCGCCCGCCATCGCGCGCATCCACGAACGCCTGCGTGCCGGCTTCGACCCGGCCGGCATCTTCAATCCGGGAAGGATGGGCTGACATGCAAACCAATCTCGCCGATTTCATCAAGGGCACGCGCGAGGGCGAGGAGGCCGAGGCGATCCTGCGCGCCTGCGTGCACTGCGGCTTCTGCACCGCCACCTGTCCCACCTACCAGCTGCTGGGCGACGAACTGGACGGCCCGCGCGGCCGCATCTACCTGATCAAGCAGGTGCTGGAAGGAGAGACGCCCACGCGCAAGACCCAGCTGCACCTGGACCGCTGCCTGACCTGCCGCAACTGCGAGAGCACCTGCCCGTCGGGCGTGCGATACGGCCGCCTGGTCGACATCGGCCGCAAGATCGTCGAGGCGCGGGTGGCGCGGCCGGCGGGCGAGCGCATCCGGCGCACGACCCTGAAGGAAGTGC
>DAMAFT010000612.1:0-3266 GCA_031995805.1 Massilia sp. | reverse complement strand
CACGGCGCGGCCCAGCTTGCCCTTCACCAGGATCAGGCCGCCGTCCGGGCGGAATGGGTTGGTGTACTTGCGCAGCACGGCCTCGTCGCCGCTCTGCTCCGGCAGGTCCTTCCAGACCACCTTGTCGCCGTCCAGGAACGGTTCCTTGCAGTGGTTGCGCAGGCCGTGGCCGAGGATGGTGTTGACGTCGTCGTGCACCAGGCCGGCGTCCAGCAGCTCGCGCATCACGAAGGTCGGGCCGCCGGCGGCCTGGAAGTGGTTCACGTCGGCGTCGCCGTTCGGGTAGACGCGCGCCAGCAGCGGCACCACCTTCGACAGTTCGTCGAAGTCGGTCCAGTCGACCTGGATGCCGGCGGCGCGCGCGATGGCGATCAGGTGCAGCGTGTGGTTGGTCGAGCCGCCGGTGGCGTGCAGCGCGGCGATCGCGTTGACGATGCATTTCTCGTCGACGATGTGGCCGATCGGCATGTACTCGCCGCCCTGCTGCGAGATGGCGACGGCGCGCTGGGCCGCGGCCTTGGTCAGCGCGTCGCGCAGCGGCGTGCCCGGCGTGATGAAGGCGGCGCCCGGCAGGTGCAGGCCCATCATCTCCATCAGCATCTGGTTGCTGTTGGCGGTGCCGTAGAAGGTGCAGGTGCCGGCGCCGTGGTAAGAAGCCGACTCGCCTTCGAGCAGTTCTTCGCGGGTGGCCTCGCCCTTGGCGTAGCGCTGGCGGATCGCGGCCTTCTCCTTGTTCGAGATGCCGGTGGTCATCGGGCCGCCCGGCACGAAGATGCCCGGGATGTGGCCGAAGTGCAGCGCGCCGATCAGGAGGCCCGGCACGATCTTGTCGCAGATGCCCAGGTACAGGCTGGCGTCGAACATATTGTGCGACAGCGCGATGGCGGTGGCCATGGCGATGGCGTCGCGCGAGAACAGCGACAGTTCCATGCCCGGCTGGCCCTGGGTGACGCCGTCGCACATGGCCGGCGTGCCGCCCGCGAACTGGGCCACGGCGCCGATCTCGCGCACGGCTTCCTTGATGACCTTCGGGAAGTATTCGAACGGCTGGTGCGCCGACAGCATGTCGTTGTACGAGGACACGATCGCCACCGACGGCTGCTTCTGCTCGCGCAATTTCAGCTTGTCGTTGGCCGGGAAGGCGGCGAAGCCGTGCGCCAGGTTCGTGCAGGCCAGCGTGCCGCGCTGCACGCCCTTGACGCGCGCGGCGTCCAGGTGCGCCAGGTAGGCCTGGCGCGAGTGCCGGCTGCGCTCGATGATTCGGTTGGTCACCTGCTGTACTACGGGATGTACCGCCATGATCGTTCCTCGTAAATTGGATTTCTGAAATTTTACTACAAAATGAAAATGGCCGCATGCGGGCCATAGGGGAATATTGTCAGCTCGTCCGTATCCATCGTGCGGTATTGGATGCATTTGGTGGGCAAGGGGTATCCACCCTACGGACGAGCAACCTGTCCTGCCGTGCCGCTGCATGGACCGCAGGGCGGGCACACGTGCCCGCCACGCATATCGACAACGTTTTATGTAGTGAATTTACGCCTAATTCCTGTATGATTCGCTAACCTGCATAAAATGACATCATACCGTCCAAAACCATGCCACAACCATCCCTGACCAGCAGCGCCGCCTACCAGGCCCTCCAGACCCACGCCGTCGACGCCGAAGACTGGCAGATGCGCGACCTGTTCGCCGCCGACGCCCAGCGCTTCGAGCGCCTCTCGGTCGACGCCGCCGGGCTGTTCCTAGACTATTCAAAAAACCGCCTGGACGGGCGCACGCTTGAACTGCTGGCGGACCTGGCGCGCGAGCGTGGTGTCGAGCAATTGCGTGATGCAATGTTCGCCGGCGAAAAGATCAACGTCACCGAAGGCCGCGCCGTGCTGCATACCGCGCTGCGCGCCCCGCGCGACAAGCAGATCACGGTCGACGGCCAGGACGTCACCAGCGACGTGCACGCCGTGCTCGACCACGTGAAAACCTTCACCGACGCCGTGCGCAACGGCGAATGGAAGGGCCATACCGGCAAGGAAATCACCGACGTCGTCAACATCGGCATCGGCGGCTCCGACCTCGGCCCGAAGATGGTCTGCCTGGCCCTGCGCCAGTTCGCCCATCCGCGCCTGACCATGCACTTCGTCTCCAACGTCGACGGCCACGACATGGATGCGGCGCTGTCGCGCGTGGACCCGGAAACCACCCTCTTCATCATCGCCTCCAAGACGTTCACGACGGCCGAGACCATGATGAACGCGAACACCGCGCGCCGCTGGTTCCTGCAGCACGCAAGCGAAGAAGCGCTGGCCAGGCACTTCGTCGCCGTCTCGACCAACGTCGAAGCGATCAAGGCCTTCGGCATCGACCCGGCCAACATGTTCCCGTTCTGGGACTGGGTGGGCGGCCGCTATTCCGTCTGGTCGGCGATCGGCCTGCCGGTCGCGCTGTGCGTCGGCTACGGCTACTTCGCCGACTTCCTGGCCGGCGCCCACGCCATGGACGAGCACTTCCGCACCGCTCCCGTCGAGCGCAACATGGCGATGATCCTGGGCCTGGTCGGCTTCTGGAACCGCGAGTTCCTGGGCTGCGCCTCGGTCTCGATCGCGCCCTACCACCAGGACCTGAACCGTTTCCCGGCCTACCTGCAGCAGCTCGACATGGAAAGCAACGGCAAGCGCGTCACGCGCGACGGCGACGCCATCGTCGACTACGCGACCGGCCCCGTGATCTGGGGTGACGTCGGCACCAATGGCCAGCACGCCTACTTCCAGCTGCTGCACCAGGGCACGGACGTGACGCCGATCGACTTCATCGCCGCCCTGCGCCCGTCCCACGAGTTCCACAACCACCATGCGGCCCTGCTGGCGAACTGCTTCGCCCAGTCGGAAGCCTTCATGAAGGGCAAGACCACCGACGAGGTGCGCCAGGACCTGCAGCAGCAGGGGCTGGCGCTGGCGGACATCGAACGCCTGGCGCCGCACAAGACCTTCCCCGGCAACCGTCCGAGCAACACCATCCTGCTCGACTACCTGACCCCGGCCACGCTGGGCGCCCTGATCGCGCTGTACGAGCACAAGGTGTTCGTGCAGGGCGCGCTGTGGGACGTCAACAGCTACGACCAGTGGGGCGTGGAGCTGGGCAAGGTACTGGCCAAGAAGATCGAGGCGGAACTGAACGGCGATCCGCAGCCCGGGCAGCACGACGGCTCGACCAACGGCCTGATCGCGCGCGCCAGGGCCGCGGTGTAAGCGCTACGCTGTCCGCAAAGG